>JAEUJH010000133.1 GCA_016794825.1 Gemmatimonadota bacterium | reverse complement strand
TTCAGTGGGACTATCGCAACATCGTCCGAAGACGGGGCAAGCTCGTCCGCCTGCGCCCACCAGGCTCTGGGTCCGCCGAAGAGTGACGCGTCAGGGGCGGAGCGGCGCGGTGGGCGTCGGACGCCTTGGTGGCGCTGGCCTCGGCCTGCTCTGGCTTGGCCTTCTCGGGTGTGGATCGTCGCCACCGGTCCCGGCGCCATGGACCGAAGCGGACTCACTCCGGGTCGAAGCGATCCTGGCCCCGCTGATCGCCCGCCACGAGTTCATGGGGGCCGTGGTCCTGGTCCGCGCCGGGCAGGTGGTCTATGCCCGAGGCGCCGGATCCGCCGATGTCGCCCGGAACATTCCCTTCACGCCATCGACCCCCGCCGACGGCGGCTCTCTGGCCAAGACGTTCACGGCGGCCGCTGTCTGGGAGCTGGTCGACGAGGGACGCGTCGCCCTCGATACCGTGGTGACGGCCTACGTGCCCGAGTATCCCTACCCGGGCACCACGGTGCGGCAGCTGCTGACCCACAGCAACGGGCTGCCGCCCTACTACGAGGCGTTCGATCCGTATTTCGCCCCCGGGCACGTCCGAACGACCACCGACCTGCTGGCCGTAGTCCGCCGCGAGATGCCGACGCCCCGGTTCCCGCCCGGTGAACGATTCGAATACTCCAATCTTGGCTGGGATGTGGCGGCCCTGGTCGTCGAACGAGTCACCGGCCAGCGGATCGAGGATTTCTTCCGCCAGCGGTTCTTCGCGCCGCTCCGGCTCACCACGGCCTTTGCGCGCCCGGGCCGCTTTGCCGACTGGCCCGGGCCCCGCACTCTGGGTTACCGCTGGAAGCGTGACGGGTGGGAGGTAGCCGACGTCTACGACGGCGAGGCGTTCATCGGGGCCTCCAACCTCTACCTCTCGGCCCTCGACGTCGCTCGGTGGGCCGCGGCCCATGCCGACGGTGGGGTCATGCCGGCCGCCGTGCATGAGCATGGCCAACCGCCGTCGGTCATCGCGGGACAGGTGTCGGCCATCTCCGCGCGCAGTTGGTATTGCGACGAGAGCGGCGCCCGGTGCCACTACGGCGGCACCAACAACGCGTTCCAGAGCCTGGCCTATTGGGATCGCGATCGGCGTGAGGCCGTGGCCATGGTGAGTAACTCCGGCCTACCGGCCCGATCGCTGATTGCCCTCCAGCGAGACCTGGTCGCCGCGTTGGCCGGCCTGCCGGCCGACGGGCCGGCCCCGGAGCCGCTGCCGATCGACTCGGGTCGACTGGTTCGGCTGGTTGGCCGCTACGCCTGGAGCGCGCGCGACACGCTGGTCGTCTCGGGCGACACCACCGGTCTCCGCTGGCGGATCGGTACCGGCCTCGAGACCGACCTCTTCGTCATCGAGCGAGCGGCGCTCTATCTCCCGTCGCTCGACCTCCACGCGGCCGCCACCGGCGACTCGCTCCGACCATCGCTCCACGTGCGATCGCTCCGGATCGATCGCACGCTGCCGCGGCTCAATCCACCAGCAGCTCCACCTCGAGCAGCGGAGTCCCGGCCTGGGGAGTGACCCGGATCCGGTAGGTATACCGTCCGCCCTCGAGCGGTTTCTCGCCGACGTAGTCGATGACTTGCTGCCGCGCCGTACCAGTGCCCACCCGGACCTCGACCGTGGCCAGCCGGTAGGCCCGTTCGATGGCCCGATACGGAGTGCGGGCATTGACGCCCAGGTTGGTGGCCACCAGGGAGTCGGGCCCTCCGGGGTAGACCACCACGCTGTCGATCGTCACCGTCGACGCGTTCTCGATCCGGACTTCCACCTCGCCGCCGGACAGGAGCGAGCCGCAGGCGGCCAGGAGGGCAAGACCCCCGCCCCCGATCAGTTCTCCAACGAGTCGTTTCGCCATGGTCCGGATACCCTCGGCCCGGCTGCTCCGTCACCGCCTCGTCGGGTCCTGAGACGGCCGGGCCCGCCCCGGCCCCCTGACCCGGCGGCGATAGCCGAGCGGCGTGGCCCCGAACTCGGTCCGGAAAGCGCGATTGAAATTGGACAGGTCGCCAAATCCGCTGCCGAGGGCAATGTCGATCACCTTGGCTGATTCGGTGGCCAGCCGAACCGCGGCCCCTCGGAGCCGCTGCCGCATCAGGTACTGGTGGGGCGTCGATCCGGTCAGTCGCTGGAAGGTCCGGAGAAAGTGATAGGGACTGAGCCCGGCCACTCCGGCCATCTGGCTGAGACCCCCGCCGCCGGTCCGATCCCGCTCGAGCATCCGGATGACCCGAGTTACCCGCGCTTCGGCGGCCGCGGGCCCGGCGCTGTCGCTTTGCGGCTCGCGGCTCGCGGCACGGTAGGACGCCACGGCGAGTTGCACCCCGATTTCCTCCCACGACCCCGCGATCCCGCCGGCCAGAGTCGCCGACATTCCGGTGGCCACCAGGCCAGCCAGCTCCCGCAGGGCAGGCAGTCGAACCGCCGGAAAGTCGAGCCGCGCGGTCGAGGCGACGGGGCCGACGATGCTCTCGAAGTACTCGGGCGTATATCGGAACGCGACGCAGCGATCGCCGGCGGCGTGATCGTGGCCGCACTCGAACGCCTGGCCCGGGTTGCCCAGGAGCACCGAGCCCGGCGTCAGGAGCGCCCTGCCGGCCGGCGAGCGGTACTGGAAGCTCCCGGCCGTCACGATCGCGATCGACACCGCCTCGTGCCGTTCCTCGAACGCCCGGTCGGAGGGACCGGCGGTGCACAGCACATCCGCCACGCTCCATCCGGTACCCGTGGCCAGCACCCGGCCGGCCATCCGGGCCGGATCTCCCGCGGCTCGCCGCCGGGCCAGCGCCAGTTCGAGGTCGGTCGCAATTTTTCCCAAGATCTCCGGTCCTCTCCTCCCTATCATGAGCCACCGGGATGCACTCGGCACCCGGACGGAACTCGCCAGGGGATGGTCATGAAGAGTACGAGGATACTGGAAGAAGGATTCGGCGGCGGCGCGTGGCACGGCCCCGATCTCAAGGCGGCACTGGCCGACGTCACGGCGGCCACGGCCCATTGGCGGCCGGCCCCGGACCGTCACTCGATCGCCGAGATCGCGGTACATCATGCCTACTGCGTCCGGTCGGTGCGGGGTCAGTTGAGCGGCCGGGACCCGGAGCCCTTCCCGCTCAAGGGTGAAGACTGGTTCCCGCTGTCGAACCGGACCCTGGCGTGGGAACGGATCCGGGGCCTGGTCGAGGAGCAGCAGGTCAAGCTCGGCTCGCTGGTGGCCGACCTCGAGACCGGGAAGGTCTCATCGCCGCTCGGCGCGGATGAACGGGAGGCGCTGATCCTCGGGATCACGGGGCATGCGATCTATCACGCCGGTCAGATTCAGTTGCTGAAACGACTCCAGTGATGCCCCGGCGGCTCAGCAGGGGAGCCAGGACATGCTGACAAGCCGCGGTGCGGACCGGAGGGATGTTGGGTGCGGGCGAGTACGGGGAGGTCCATTGCGTTTCGCTCGACCGGTCGCACGGCTTGAGTCAAGCTGGAGTCGAGGACGGAGGGCGCCACGGGCGGGGTTGCGCGACTAGCTTGTGACCTCGCCCTCCTGGTCGAGTTCCCTCAACCCAACGCTGCGAAGGTACCGATACGTCTCGTCGTAGAAAGTCGGGTGCCTCGTCGGGTCGCCGGTGTCGCCCCTCGGTACGAACACGACCATGCCTTGACGGCCCCGTGTCAACAGAACCCGGTAGGCATTCATCATGAAGCGCCGTCGATCCTCCTGGCGAACATGGACCCAGCCGGTGCCCCGAAACCGGTGGTACGACCATCCCTGTCCAGTCCGGCGGAGGTCCGCATCCCACGCCACGCATGTCCAATCAAGCTCGAGCCCCTGGACCTGGAACTCGGTAGCGGCATCCTCAAGGTAGTAGGATGACCGGGTGTCGTTAGCCTCGTTGAGGAACCACTTGACGGGATCGACCGCCACCCTGACGTCGATGGCGTATGGCTTCAGCCGCTCGGCCTGTGACGACGTCACGACGCCGAACCGCTCGGTCCCACGTGCGTTCGAACGCAGCCACGATTTGGCGGCCGCCAGGCTGCGAGTGAGCACGATGGGATAGCGAGCGAGGTCACGCGCGAGGAGTCCTTCCGCCTCTGACTGTGCCCCATCGAGGAGCGCCTTGACGAAGGCGGATGCGGACTCCGAACGGAACGACCGCAGGGACGTTGACAGATGAAGCTGAGGGCGCTGATGTACCGTTGCCCTTCTCGACAGTTGCTCGATTGATGTCGCCGCCGAGTATTCCGAATCGCGGAGGTTCGGCGAGAGATGAACTTCCCAATGGGAAAATCGCCGGTCGATCGCCTCCAACCACGCGCCGATCCCGGCCTCGCCAGTGTGAATCTCCTGCCCACCGCCAACGAGGCAGACGATGACCGCCCAGTCCGAGTGGCGATCCAAGTATCCAATGAGAAACTCCGGTTCCGACTGGTCGAAAGCCGGAAGGCCCTTTCGGCGGCGCATGAAGTTCGACGTCTGCTGACGATCCCAAGCCCGCTGGGCTTCATCGAAGATGACGACGTGGTCGTGTGGGGCCCGGACTCGGTCACGAACACCGTCGTCACGGAAGTGATGGACGTTCTGGATGAATGGTTTGACCCGTTGCGCCACGTCACCCTTCCGACTGACCTCCCCCGCTGCCTTGCTTCGGCCGAGCTCATCCCGAATCAGGGCCTCTCGGAGGACGGCCACCAGCGGGCCGTTGCCTGACAAGAAGACCGAATGAGTAGCCGTCTCTTCTTTTCGGTGGCGGGTCGCGATGTTCAAGCCGACGAGGGTCTTGCCGGCGCCAGGGACGCCGGTGACGAAGACGATTGCCTTCTTTCCGGTGGCGGCCGCAGCTGCGATAATCTCCTCGACCGACCCGGAGGTCTCGGTCAGGTTCCTGGCACCGGCGTCGTGGCGAGAAATGGAGTCGACTGAGTGCCGAGCGTATAAGGCGCGGGCCGCCTGAACGATGGTCGGCGTGGGATGATAGGGAGCCGCGCCCCAGGCCAGCGGATCGATCGGAGGCCCCACGGCGAGCGCGAGCGCTTCGGCGATGGCCGGTCCAACCCCGGCCGCGTTGGTTCGGCGCGGCGGGCGGACGCCGTCGGGATGTGGATCGCGCCAAGAAGCATCACCGCGCGGAGCGTCCACGGCGACGAGCAATGGGAAGATGGGCGCGGTGTGGCTTGCCTCATGGAAGTTCTTCAGGTCGAGGCCGTAGTCCCAGGCCTGGTCGACGTGAGCTCGATCATATCGGTCCTGGCCGACCTTGAACTCGATTGGCATGACGGCCGGACCCGAGACCAGAACGGCGTCCACGCGGCTCCCGAGGCGGGGCACGCTGAACTCGAGGAACAGATGGCCCGACACGTTCGCGAGCGCTTCGCGAAGCACTCGTGCTTCGACTTCCCAGGCGTGGACCTGAGTGTGGTCGACATTCCCGGCGCTGGTTCGCGTCAGCGCCCCGACCACGGCGTCGACTGAGGCGGTCTGAAAGGCGGCGACTGAGTCGGAGTAGTAGGCCGAGACTCGCGCGGAGGTTCTGGACACTCAGCGAACCTTGGGACCTGGGGAACCGGTTGGTCCAGTCCCAGTTCGATCCGGCCATCGATCAACGAACCACTGTCGTCGCTGGGTGTGCACCGGAAGCAGGCTCGCGGGCTGAATCGTGTCGATCACCCACTGCATCCCGGCCGCATGAATATGCCCCGACGCATGAAACGGCCCCGTCTCCGCCCCCGGCAACCCACCCACCCGCTTCAATCCCCAGAGATCCAACCACGCCCCCAACCGCTCCTGGTCCACCCGCTGCTCTTCCGTCCGCGCTTCCGAGCTCGAGTAGATGTACGTCCCGCCGTCGGGCTCGATGTCGATCAGGTTGGTGATGTCCCAATACGACAAGCAAAGGATGTAGTCGCCCGGCCGCTTCCGGATCGCGGCCGAGTCGACCATCGCGGCGGTCTGTCCCTCGAGGATCGGAGCCTCCCAGGCCATCACCGACGACCGCTGGGCCCGGAGAATCCCCACCCCATCGCCCGGCGCGGGGATGGCCGGATCGATCACATGCATCCGCTCCAGCAGATAGGCGTCCTTGGTCGTCACCACCAGACGACGACCCACCTCCTGCGCAATTTCGTGAAAGGTCCGGAGCCGCTCGATGTTCCGGGCCGAGAAGTCCGCCACCACCAGCCCGGGCTCGCGCCTGACCACCTCGAGCGAGGCCGCCTTCACGTCCGGTTCGGTGGTCGGCTCCTTGTCCGACAGGTTGGTCCCCTCGGCAATCAGCAGCGCCGGCTTGAGGGCCGCCATCTGCTCCACCATCTGCCGAGTCCGCCAGCCGGAGTGACCATGCAGCCGGAGGTCGCCGGTGTAGCAGACCCAACCGATCGGGGTGTTGATGGCCCACGCACCCGAGCCCGGAATCGAGTGATCGACCCGGAAGAACCGGAGTTTGTCCGGGTCGAGGTCGCAGTGGTCGAAAGCCGCCGGCGCGTACGTGGTCCTCGCTCCCGGCACGCTCCGGAAGAAGGGCTCCAGCTCGGTCTTGGCCCGCCGGATCGGCTCGTCCGACTCGGCAATGAAGTGCGGCCGGCCGATCCGATGACCGGTTACGCCCTTGAGCAACCCGTCCTTGGTGAGTTCCTTCGGCGCCACGTAGCAATACTGCGCCTCGGGCCCACCCCCACCGATGTCCTGCATGGCCTTGCCGATCAACGCGGTCATCAGACCCGTGTAGACCGGAATGTCCGCCTTGAGGAAGCCCAGACAGCCGTTGTGATCCTGGTGCGCGTGACTCAGAAGCACGGCATCGACATGCTCGAGCCGGCGATACTTCGGGTGGCTCCGGTGCCGCGCCCAGAAGTCCTTGTCGTGGAGCGTCAGATCGTCCCGATAGAGCCCTTCGATCGGGGGGAGCAGCCCGACGGCCAGGAAGTCCTTCAAGCCCACTGCGGCCCGCGGGCTCAGGAACTCGTCGAAGTATTTGCCGTTCTGGGCAAAGCTGGTCCCGAAGTCGAGGAAGTAGGCCCGGTCGTCGAACTCGAGCAGGATCTTGTTCCCGCCGATTTCGCCGGTCCGTTCATCGCCCCCAACGCCACCGAAGACCGAGATCTTGAGCCCATCGAGGTCGACTACCATCAGCTTCCGATCACTGGCCGGGGCCAGGGCTCGAGGATCGATCCGCTACACTACGACCGGACCGCGCCGACTTCAAGCCGGCCAACCCTGACGTCGCGGGCCGGCACTGCAGTTTAGGGCGGGGGTGTGACATCGGCCCAGTGGGGGGCCGCGGCAGACCGACCCAAACCCGGCGGAAATGCGCCGGCAGTCGGTGAATTGGGTTAGATGAATCCGACCCGCCGGTGCCAGGTTTCGGCCGACCCACGTTGACATGTGATGCACATGCACGCATGTTGAGGACATGAGCCGAATGATTCAGATCAGACACGTGCCGGATCGACTCCATCGCCGCCTCAAGACCCGAGCCGCGTCCGCCGGGATGTCCCTGTCCGACTTCCTCCGGATCGAACTCGAACGGGTCGCCGAGCAGCTGAGCCTGGACGAGATGGCCGAACGCCTTCGGATGCTCGAACCGGTGGACGCGGGAGAAACTGGCGCCGCGGCGGTCCGAGCGGAACGGGACGGGCGAGCCCCATGATCGTCGTCGACGCGTCCGTGGCGGTCGACCTGCTGCTCCGGGCGCCCGGTGCCGACCAATTGACCGAACGGATCCTGTCGGCCGGCGAGGCGCTCCACGCGCCGCATCTCCTCGATGTCGAGGTAACCCAAGTCCTCCGTCGACACGCGATGAGCGGTCGGTTGAGCCCGGCCCGGGGCCGAGCGGCCGTCGACCTGCTCCGAGCGATGCCAATCGTTCGGCACGGACACGCAGCCCTCACGGCGCGGGCCTGGGCGCTCCGGACGAACCTGACGGCATACGATGCGGTCTACATCGCCCTGGCCGAGATCCTCGACGCGACCCTGTTGACCCGCGATGAGCGGCTCGCCACGGCGCCCGGGCACCGAGCCCGCGTCGAGGTCCGGTAGCCGCCGAGCCACCTTCGTGGCTCCTCGCCCCTGATCGTCACATCTTGACAATCAAGAGGAAGAAACGGTATCGTCCCGCTTCACTCGATCCTGGAGCCACCCCATGGAGCAGTCAGGCGGCGACGTCATCCAGGGCACCATGGACCTGCTGATCCTCAAGACCCTGAGCCTCGAACCGCTCCACGGGTTCGGGATCGCCCGCCGGATCGAGCAGATCTCCCGCGACGTCTTCAAGGTCAACCCGGGCTCGCTTCTGACCGCGCTCCAGCGCCTCGAGCGCGCCGGTTGGCTCGACGCCGAGTGGCGTCAGACCGAAAACTCCCGCCGAGCCAAGTTCTACAGCCTGACGCGAGCCGGACGGAAGCAGCTCGAGGTCGAAACGGCGGACTGGAACCGGCGCGCCAACGCCGTCGGGCGGCTCCTCCGGGCCGAGGGCTGAGTCATGACGCCGCGCGGGTTCTGGCGTCAGCTGACCCGAGGTCTCCGAGCGCTGCTCGACCGTCGGGCCACGGATCGAGACCTGACCGACGAGGTCGACCATTACCTCGCGGAGGCGGCGGCGGCCCACCGCGCCGCCGGACTCTCGCCCGCCGAGGCCCTGCGGGCGGCCCGGCTCGAAGTCGGATCTGTCACCGCGGTTCGGGAGGAGGTCCGGAGCGCTGGCTGGGAGCACGGCGTCGAAACCCTCCTCTCCGACCTCCGCCAGGCGGGTCGCCGGCTCCGGGCCACGCCCGGGTTCACCATCATCGCGGTCCTCACCTCAGGCCTCGGGATCGGCGCCACGACGGCCATCTTCAGCGCGGTCAAGCCGATCCTCTTCGAGCCACTGCCCTACCCTGACGCCAACCGGCTGGTGGCGATCTGGGAGGGCGGCCGCGATGGCACCCGCATGGCCCCGATGTTCGGGTCCTTCCGCACGATCGAGGAAGGGACCCGGACCTTCGAGCGAATTGCCGTATTGAAGGCGTGGCAGCCGACCATCACCGGCGGCGATCGCCCCGAGCGGTTGGAAGGCCAGCGCGTCTCGGCCGGGTACTTCGAGACGCTGGGTGTTGCCCCGGCGCTCGGCGTCGGTTTCGCGACCTCCGACGATCGTCCCGGTGGCGGTCGAACCGTGATCCTGAGCGACCGCCTCTGGCGCCGGCGGTTCGGCGCGGATCTCGGCATCCTCGGAACGCCGATCTCGCTCGACGGCGATCCCCACGTCGTGGTCGGCATCCTGCCGGCCGAGTTCGAGAACGTCATGGCCCCCGAGGCCGAGGTCTGGACCCTGCTGCAGTACGAACTCGATCAGGGCCGGGCCTGGGGTCACCATCTCCGGATGGTCGCGCGGCTGGATCCCGGTCACGACCTGGCGCGGGCCCGAGCCGACCTCGCCGCCATCGGGCCCGACCTGAAGAACCTCGCCGCGGCCGGCAACGGCTTCTTCCCGGGAGAGTTCACCCTGACGCCCCTGGCCGCGGAGATCCGGGGCGGCGTGGCGGCCACGCTCTGGGCCGTCATCGGCGCGGTCCTCCTCGTTCTGGTCATTGCCGCCGTCAACGTCACCAACCTGCTGCTGGCCCGCGGCGCGCAGCGCCGCGGCGAGCTCGCCGTCCGGGCCACCCTCGGCGCCGGGCGAGGACGCCTGGTCCGGCAGCTCCTCACCGAAAGCCTCCTGCTCGCCACGTTAGGCGGACTCGTCGGGATGGCAATCGCCGCGGCGGGAGTCCGGCTCCTCGTGTCGCGGAGCCCGGCCGGCCTGCCCCGACTGACCGCGATCGACCTCGACGCCACGGTGCTGGTCTTCGGCCTCCTGCTGACGACGGTCACCGGCGTCGCCTTCGGGTTGGCACCCGCGTTCCAGGCGGCGGGGCGCGATCCGCGCGAAGGACTCCAATGGACGTCCCGCCGCACGGTCGGCGGCCAGCGACGGACCCGCCGGGCGCTGGTGGTGGCCGAGGTGGCGCTGGCGCTGATCCTGCTGGTGAGCTCGGGGCTCCTGTTCCGGAGCTTGAGTCGACTCCTCTCGGTCGACCCGGGCTTCGCGCCGGCCAACCTGCTCACCATGCAGATCCAGACCGCGGGTCCCCGATTCGCGTCCGACACGGCCACGACCCGGTTCTTCCAGGAGGCGTTGGACCGGGTCCGTCAGGTTCCGGGCGTGGTCGGCGCGGGACTGGTCAATCAGCTGCCGCTGAGTGGCGACCGCGACGAGTTCGGCGCCCACTTCGAGGTCGGACCGGGCGAGGAACCGCGCGGCTTCAACGTCTTCCGCCACGCCGCGAGCCCCGGCTACCTGGAAACGATGGGGATCCCGCTCCGCCGGGGCCGGTTGCTCGCCGAGAGCGATCGGGCCGGGGCGCCGCTCGCGGTCGTGATCAGTGAATCGCTGGCCCAGCTGGCCGTCCCCGGCGGAGATCCGATCGGGCGGCGGCTTGCGATCGGATCGCTCGACGGCCCGCGGTACACCGTGGTCGGGGTCGTGGGAGACGTCCGTCACGCGTCCCTCGGCCTGGCGGAGACGGCCGCCGTCTACGTCACGCCGGCGCAGTGGCGGTTCCCCGACAACGCGATGTCGGTGGTGATCAAGACGGCCCGGAATCCAATCGGTCTCACCGAGGCGGTTCGGAGCGCGATCTGGTCGGTCGACCGGGATCAGGCCATCGTCCGCGCCGCCACCATGGCCGACCTGGTGAGCGCGTCCGCCGCCGAGCGGCGGTTCGCGTTGCTGCTGTTCGAGGCGTTCGCGCTGACCGCGCTGATCCTCGCGGTCGCCGGTATCTACGGCGTCATGTCGGCGACCGTGGTGGAACGGACTCGCGAGATCGGGGTTCGGAGCGCTCTTGGCGCCTCCCGGCTCGCCACGGTCGGCATGGTGGTCGGTCAGGGAATGAGGCTGACAGCGATTGGCGTGGTCCTCGGCCTGGCCGGCGCGCTGGTCGCCACCCGCGCCATCGCCGCCATGCTCTTCGGGGTTTCCCACCTCGATCCGATAACGTACCTCGGTGTCACCGGCGTACTCGCGCTGGCGGCGCTGCTGGCCTCCGCCGTTCCGGCCTGGCGGGCCGCGCGGGTCGACCCGGCCACGACGCTCCGCTCGGAGTAGTCAGCTCGCCCGCGGCGACGGATCGCGTCGGGGGCCCCACCCCGGTAGCTTTGGGCTGCGGCCAGCGAGATATGCAACCAGCGTGACCCAGCCCTCGAACGAGTTCCTCGCCCTTCAGACCGCCCTCGCCGGCGAATACTCCCTCGATCGGGAACTCGGCCGCGGCGGCATGGGGATCGTCTATCTGGCCCGCGACGTCCAGCTCGATCGCGACGTCGCCATCAAGGTGCTGCCCTCGCCCGTCGCCAGCAGTCGAGAGGCCCGCGAGCGATTTCTCCGGGAAGCCCGGACCGCCGCCGCGCTCTCCCACCCGCACATCGTCCCGATTCACCGGGTTGGCGAGGCGGGCGGCTTCGTCTTCTTCGTGATGAGCTACGTCGAGGGCCAGACCCTCGGCGAGCGGCTCCGGACCCAGGGCCCGCTCCCGCCGGCCGACGCGGCCCGGGTCCTCCGGGAAGTGGCCTGGGCCCTCGCGTATGCCCACGGTCGGGGCGTGGTCCACCGCGACGTCAAGCCGGACAACATCCTCCTCGAGGCCGGCACCGGCCGCGCCCTGGTCACCGACTTCGGCATCGCGCACGCCGAGGGCACCGGGTCGTCGACCGACCCCGGCATC
>JAEUJH010000117.1 GCA_016794825.1 Gemmatimonadota bacterium | reverse complement strand
CGATCGCTGGCCCTGACCTCCACCGAAACCCGAAGCCTCTACGACGAGCTCCGGCTCGCCTCGGAGGGTCGACTGGCCGTCGAGCGGGACAAACTCGAATCGGTCCTCCGCGCCCTCGGTGACGGCCTCTGCGTCGTGGATGGACGGGGCGCGGTGCAGCTCCTCAACGCCGAGGGTGAGCGTCTCCTCGGAGCCCGCCGGGCGGAACTGGGCGCCCAACCGATCGTCACGTGGTTCTCGCGAGCCGACGACACGATGGCCGAGCCGCTCGACGGCACGGCCTACTGCCGAGTGGACGACGGCTGGCTTCAACGACCCGACGGGTCCCGCCTCCCAATTTCGTTCGTCCTGAATCCCCTGACGGCCAGTCCGGACGGGGGTGCGGTACTGCTCTTCCGCGACATCTCGGAGCGAAAGGCCGCGGAAGAAGAGCGTCTGGCAACCGCCACCCTGCTCCGCCGGCAGCAGGCGGCCGTCCAGCAACTCACCACCAGCACCACGCCCCACACCAGCGATTTCCGGGCGGCCGTCGCCGAGATCACGGAACTCGGGGCGCAGACGATGGACGTCGATCGCCTCGGCGTCTGGCTGTTCGACTCCGCCAAGGCGGCCATCGAATGCGCCAACCTGTTCGAACGACCGACCGCGACGCACACCGCTGGCATCCGGATCGAGAGCGCGGGGTGCCCTCGGTACTTCGCCGAGATTCAGGCGGGTCGGACCATCATCGCGGATGACGCGCGGACCGATCCGCGGACCTCCGAGTTCACCGAGAGCTACCTCGTCCCGCTCGGGATCACGGCCATGATGGACGTGCCGATCTTCGGCGGCGGCGAACTGATCGGCGTCGTTTGCCACGAACACGTCGGCGGACCCCGAACCTGGCGGTCTGAAGAGACCCTGTTCGCCACCACCCTGGCCGATTTCGTCGCGCTGGCGTGGGAGGCCGACCGTCGGCGGAGGATGGGCGTTGAGCTGGAGGCCGCCCGCGACGCCGCCCAGGCCTCGAGCGAAGCGAAGAGCGCGTTCCTGGCCCGGATGAGTCACGAGATCCGGACCCCGATGAATGGCATTCTGGGAATGAACGAACTCCTCGGGGCCACCGCGCTGACCGACCGGCAGGCCCGGTTCGTGGCGATCGTTCAGCAGTCGGGGCAGCAGTTGCTTCGCGTCATCAACGACATCCTCGACTTCTCGAAGATCGAGGCCGGCAAGATGGAACTGGTGTCGGAGCGCTTCGACCTCCCGGCCCTGGTCGAGGGCATCATCGACCTCCTGCAGGAAGCCGCTCGCAACAAGGGCCTCGACCTCGGCTGCCGAGTCGATCCGGCCGTCCCTCGCTGGATCCTGGGCGACGCGGCCCGAGTCGGCCAGATCGTCACCAATCTGGTCGGCAACGCGGTCAAGTTCACCGAACGCGGGACGGTTGCCGTCCGCCTGGCGGTCGACCCGGCCCACGCGGGGCACGTCCAGATCGTGGTGGCCGACACCGGAATCGGCATCCCCGCCGACCATCTGGACCGGATCTTCGCCCCGTTCGCACAGGTCTTCACCCAGGCCAATCGCCCCTTCGGTGGAACCGGGCTGGGCCTGTCGATTGCCCGCCAACTGGCCCAGTTGCTGGGCGGAAGGCTCGACGTGGCAAGTCAGGAGGGCCGCGGGTCGACCTTCTCGCTGTCGCTCCCCTGCCACGAGGCATCGGGTACCTCCGCGGCCCCGCCCGTCCCCGATCAAGCAACCGGCCGGGATGGCCTCAGCCAGCGGGGGCGGGTGCTGATCGCGGAGGACAACCCGATCAATCAGGAACTCGTGGCCGAGCTCATGAAGTCACTCGGGGTCGAGTGCGAGATCGTCGGAGACGGGCGTCTGGCGGTGGACCGGGCGAACGAGGGCGGGTTCGCCCTGATCCTGATGGACTGCGACCTGCCGGTGATCGACGGCCTCACGGCCGCGAGAGAAATCCGGCGGGCCGGCCAGTCCATCCCGATCGTCGCCCTGACCGCCCACGCCATCCACGGCTACGCCGAGCAGTGCGCGGCCGCCGGGATGGACGACTACCTGAGCAAGCCCTTTACCCGCAGGCAACTCGCGGCCATGATCGACCGCTGGCTCCCGGTCCCGGCCGCCGCCGCGGGGGCTACGCGATCGCTTCCGCCGAACGCCGTTTCCGGCCCAGCACCCCAGCCGTCACCAGCGTGAACACCAAACCAACCGGCAGCGGCTCCAGGAACGTGATCGCGATGTTGAACAGGGGATTCCGGTACATCTC
>JAEUJH010000035.1 GCA_016794825.1 Gemmatimonadota bacterium | reverse complement strand
GCGATGCGCCTCCTCGCGGGTTCGGAACACTTCGATCTCGTACGGGGCCCCGCTGCGGATCAACTGGTACATCCGGGCCATTCCGTAGACGAGGTCGCGCGGGGCCACCACCGCCCAGCGTCCCCCGGCCCAGACGGCGTCCGCCCGCTCGGCAAACTCGGCGATCTGGCGGATGTCCTGGGCCACCAGGTCGAGGCCCGTCAGGCCGTCGGTGTCGATCAGGCCGTTCGGACTCTGGATGTCCGGTCGGGCCATGATCTCGTCGAGGATCCGGGTGGCATCGGCGAGGTCGATCCGACCATGCAGGTCCAGGGTGATCAGATTGTCGGTCGGGTCGAACTCAACGCGGGCTGGCATCGGTCACCGAGCTGATCAGGGTTCGGACGTCGGTCTTGGTGACCTTGCCCATGGCGTTGCGCGGAAGGTCGGCCACGGCGCATATGATCCGGGGCACCTTGTAGGGAGCCAGTCGTTCCTTGAGCCAGGCGCGGATCGTTTCGGGGTCCACGCCCGCGGGGTCGGCGGCCACGACGGCGGCCGCGATCCGTTCGCCGAGATCGGGGTCGGGCAATCCCACCACGGCGCAGTCGGCCACGGCCGGATGTTCGCGGAGGGTCTCCTCGATTTCCAGCGCCGAGATCTTGTAGCCGGCCGACTTGATGATGTCGACGCTTTGGCGGCCAAGGATCCGGTAGTACCCGTTCTCGAGGGCGGCCACGTCGCCGGTCATGAACCAGCCGTCGCGGAACGACCGCGCGGTTTCGTCCGGCCGGCCCCAGTACTCGCGGAACAGTTGGGGCCCGCGCACCTCGATCTGGCCCGGGGTACCGGGCGTCACCGGCGCGCCCCGTTCGTCGACCAGACGGATCAGCACCTCGGGCAACGGTTGACCGACGGTCCCCGCCCGCCGTTCGCCCTCGAGCGGATTGGCGATTGCCATCCCGATTTCCGTCATCCCATACCGCTCGAGGAGCCGGTGGCCGGTGAGTTCCTCCCACCGCGCCAGGGTTCCCACCGGGAGCGCGGCCGAACCCGAGAGCATGACGCGGAGCCGGCGGGCGCCGGCCGACCACCGGGCCTGCGTGGCCGCTGGCGCGGCCTCCCACGCGGAAATCAGACGGGCATAGACGGTTGGCACGGCCGTGAAGAAGGTGACGTCACCCGAGGCCAGCCGTTCCCAGGCGGCGTCGGCCTCGAACGGGTGGAGGAATTCGACGGCGGCGCCGGACCAGAGCGCGCAGGAGAGCGCGTTGATGATGCCGTGAATGTGGTGGAGCGGGAGGACGTGGAGGCTGCGGTCGTCGGGGCGCCAGGCCCAGGCCGTGGCCAGGGTGGCCACCGCCGCGCGGATGTTCCCGTGGGTGGTGACGACGCCCTTGGGCCGGCCGGTGGTGCCGCTGGTGTAGACCATCAGCGCCCGCCGCTCGGGGCCGAGGGTCGGCAGCGCGGCCGGCGCGGCCGGCGCCAGGGTCTCCGCGGTGGTGAGCACCGGGATTCCGCGCGCCGCGGCCAGGGGGCGGAGCCGCTCCAGCAGGTCGCCCGCCGTGGCCACGAGGATGGCGGGGCGGGCGTCGTCGAGGAGGTACTCGATTTCGGGAGCCGGATGCGACTGGCAGATCGGGACCGCCAGGCCGCCCGCGCGCCAGATGCCCCATTGGACCGCGACGTGGTCGAACCCGGGCTCGACCAGATATCCGACCCGGGCCTCGCCCAGATCTCCGGCTGATCCGGTGACCGCCAGCAGGCGCGCCGCCGCCCAAGCGGAGGCGGCGGCGAGCGCGTCGTAGCGGTGGCCACCGTCGCGGGTTGCCACGGCCAGCCGGTCGCCGAATCGGGCGGCACGGTCGAAAAGGAGTTCGGTCACGGGCCAGCAAAGTGGTCGGGAGCCCGTGTCGGGCACAAGCCGCCCTCGCCGCAAACCCATGTCGGTGTGTAGATTAGGGCCACACCCGACAGGGACCTCTCTCCCCCAGATGAATCCGACTCCGGTAGTTCTGTACGGGGAACACGTGCGGCTCGAGCCGCTCGATCATCGCCATGCCGACGACCTCATGGAGGTGTCCGCCGTGGACGAGATCTGGCGATACATGCCGGTGACCCGTCCGCTCGACCGGGAGACGATGCTCTCGCTGATCGACAAGGCGTGGAAGGCCGCGGCGGAAGGCGTCGAGATTCCATTCGCCATCATCGACGACCGGACCGACCGGGCGGTGGGGTCGACTCGCTTCCTCGAGATCCGCCGCCCGGACCGCGCCCTCGAGATCGGCTGGACCTGGCTCGGCGTGGCGTCGCAGCGGACCCCGATCAACACCGAGTCGAAGTACCTCCTGCTCCGCCACGTGTTCGAGGACCTCGGCGCGCTCCGGGTCCAGCTCAAGACCGACGGCCGGAACGAACGGTCCCAGCGGGCCATCGAGCGGATCGGGGCGGTGCGCGAGGGCGTCCTCCGTCATCACCGGCTGATGTGGGACGGCGTCTACCGCGACACCGTCTACTACAGCGTCCTCGCTCCCGAATGGCCGGAGGTCAAGGCCCGGCTCGAGGGCCTGCTCGGTCGTTAGGCGGTTCCTCTGTCCGTCCTCCCCGCCGTGCCCGACGAGGTGGTGGCGGCCCTCCGCGGCGCGGAGTGGGTCACCGTCCTGACGGGGGCCGGGATCTCCGCCGAAAGCGGCATCCCCACCTTCCGCGACGCGTTGACCGGACTCTGGGCCGACTACCGGCCCGAGGATCTTGCCACGCCCGAAGGCTTCCGCCGGAATCCCGACCTGGTCTGGAACTGGTATCGAACCCGACGAACGGGGGTCGGCGCCGCTTTGCCCAACCTGGGGCACCGGGCCCTCGCGGCCATGGAAGGGTTGGTCCGGCACTTCTGCCTGATCACCCAGAACGTCGACGGTCTCCACGCCCGGGCTGGCAGTCGCGATCCGGTGGAACTCCATGGCAACATCACCCGGGTCCGCTGCTTCGACTGCGCCCGTCAGCCGGCGTCGTATCCGGATACCGAGACCGTCCCCCGGTGTGACGCCTGCGGCGGAATGCTCCGGCCGGACGTGGTCTGGTTCGGCGAAATGCTGCCCGAAGGCGCGATGGCCAGGGCCCGCGACGCCGCGCTCTCGGCCGAGGTCTTCCTGTCGGTCGGGACCTCGAACCTGGTGGAGCCGGCCGCGTCGCTGCCCTGGGTGGCCGGCCGCCACGGCGCCACGGTCATCGTGGTCAACACCAGCACCGAGGGGCAACGGTTCGGGCCGGGCATCTTCCACCTGACGGGTCCGTCCGGCTCGGTCCTCCCGGATCTGGTCCACCGGGTCTGGGGCCACACCGTGCGCTGATCGCGCGGAATCGATCCAGCCCGGCGCGGAATCGGTTACCGCGATCCGGCCCGTCGTTCCCACCGTGGGGCGTCCGCGATGGCGTCACCCGAACCGCACCATCAGATTCCTGCCCCATGACCAAGCACCCCGCCCCGCCCGCCGCGCGCCGGATCCCGACCACCGTCGTCCTCCACGGCGAGCGCCTGGCCGACGACTATGCCTGGCTCCGGGACCGGGAATCGCCGGAGGTCCGCCAGTACCTCGAGGCCGAAAATCGCTACGCCGAGGGCGTGCTGGCCCCGCTCGGGGGACTGGAAACGCGGCTCTACGACGAGATGCTCGGCCGGATCAAGCAGACCGATCTGTCCGTGCCGTATCGCGACGGCGAGTACTGGTACTACACCCGGACGGAGGAGGGCCGGCAATATGGGATCCACTGCCGGAAGCTCGAAACCCTCGACGCGCCCGAAGAGATCCTGCTCGACCTGAACGAGATGGCCGTCGGCCAGACCTTCATGGCCGTCGCGGTGTTCGCGGTCAGCCCCGACGGTCGCTACCTGGCCTACTCCACCGACGTCACCGGATTTCGGGAGTACACCCTCCACGTCAAGGACCTGGCAACCGGGGCGGCGGTCATCGAACCGATTCCGCATGCCGGCACCCTCGCGTGGGCGGCCGATGGGCGGACCTTCTTCCACACCGTCGAAGACCAGACCACCAAGCGAGACTTCCGCGTCTATCGGGCCAGCCTCGATGGGGGGCCATCCGCGCTGGTGTACGAAGAGTTGGATGAACGGTTCCGCGTGGTCGTGACTCGCACCCGAAGCCGCCGCTTCCTGGTGCTCTACGCGGCCAGCCATCTGACGTCGGAGGCGCGCGTCCTCGAGGCCGGCAATCCGACCGGGCCGTGGCGGGTGGTCATTCCGCGAGTTCACGATCGGGAGTACGACCTCGATCATCACGACGATCGCTTCTTCGTCCGGATCAACGACACCAGCCGGAACTTCCGGATCGTCACGGTGCCGGTGGCGGACGCCGGCTCCGCCTCGTGGACCGAAGTGCTGGCCCCCCGCGAGGACGTGATGGTCGAGGGCGTCGAGTGCTTTGCCGGCCACTGGGTGGCGTGGGAGCGGAGTGGCGGGCTGCCCCGGATCCGGATTACCGATGTTCGCTCCGGCCAGGTCCGCTACGTCGGGTTCGAGGAAGAGGTGTACGAGGCCGGGCCCAGCGTCAACGCCGAGTGGCACACCCATCAGTTCCGTTACCGGTACGAGTCGTTCGTCACCTCGCCGTCGGTGTACGAGTACGACATGACCACCGGAGATTCCGTGCTTCTCAAGCGGAAGGAAGTCCTCGGCGACTACGACCCGTCCCGGTACCAGAGCGAACGGCTGTTCGCCACGGCCGCCGATGGAACCCGAATCCCGATTTCGCTGGTGCGGCGGCGCGACGTGGCCGAGCCCGCGCCGGCCTACCTGACGGGCTACGGAGCCTACGGGATTCCATACCCGGTGAGCTTCACCTCGAATCGGCTCAGTCTGCTCGATCGGGGGGTGACGTTTGCCGTGGCGCACGTCCGTGGCGGCGGCGAACTGGGGCGGCGGTGGCACGACGGTGGGCGGATGGCGCAGAAGATGAACACCTTCACCGATTTCATTGCCTGCGCCGACTACCTGGTGGCGTCCGGCCGGACTCGGCATGATCGGCTGGCCATCGACGGAGGCAGCGCGGGCGGCCTGCTGATCGGGGCGGTGGTCAACCTCCGGCGGGATCTCTGCGCGGCGGCCCTCCTGGAGGTGCCGTTCGTCGACGTCATCAACACCATGCGCGACGCCACCCTCCCGCTCACCGTCGGCGAGTACGAGGAGTGGGGCAATCCCGAGATCGCGGAGCAGTATCGCTGGATTCGGGAGTACTGTCCCTATACCAACCTGGCGGCCGGCGAGTATCCGTCGATCCTGGTCCGGACCTCGCTCAACGACAGCCAGGTCATGTACTGGGAGCCCGCCAAGTACGTGTCCCGGCTCCGGACTCTCAAGACCGACGCCAACCCGCTCCTGCTGCTCACCAACCTCGGCGCGGGGCACGGGGGCGCGTCGGGGCGGTACGATCGACTCCGGGAAATCGCCACCGACTACGCGTTCATTCTCTGGCGGCTCGGTTTGGCCGGTTGACGAGCTGGCCGATCCGCGGCCCCATGCCGGCCACCCATCAGGTTGGCCGGCCGCCGCGCGACCGTCAGATCATCAGGTCGCCGCCGTTGATGTCGAAGCTGGCGCCGGTCAGGTAGGCTGCGTGGTCCGACGCCAGGAAGCAGATCAGGTCCGCCACTTCCTCCGGGCGGCCGAGTCGCTGGATCGGAAAGCTCCGGGCGTAGGCGTCGAGCCGCTCCGGCGTGGTGTTGGTCCGGGCCATTTCGGTGTCGATCAGGCCCGGGCAGACCGAGTTGACGGTAATCCCGAACGGCGCCAACTCCTTGGCGGCGGCCCGGGTCAGGCCCAGCACCGCCGCCTTCGACGCGGTATAGTGGGCCCCGCCCAACGTGCTCACGCTCTTGCCCGCCGTGGACGAGAGGTTCACGATCCGGCCCCATCCGCGCGCCGTCATCGACCGAGCCGCCGCCTGGCAGCAATGGAACACGCCGGTGACGTTGACCGCAAAGGTCTGTTCCCACTCGCCTTCGGTGATCGCGTCGAACCGGGTCGGATAAAGAATCCCGGCGCAGGTCACCATGATGTCGACGCCGCCGCACCGATCCGCGACGGTGGCGATCATCGCGTCGACGCTGGCCCGGGAGCGAACGTCGACGCCCAGCCCGAAGGCCGTGGGGCCGAGCGGTTCGGCGGCGGCGCGGGCGCGGGTGGGGTCGAGGTCGGCCAGCGCCACGGTGGCGCCGGCGGCGACGAGATGCTGAGCGGTCTGGCGGCCGATGCCCTGCGCCGCGCCCGTGACGATGGCGGTCCGCCCGCCGAGATCGATCTTCATGGCCCCAATCTAGGGCCCCGGCCCGATGGCGGATACATTCTCAGGAACTACCCACCGGTTTCCAGCATCGAGGCCCCATGTCCGGACCGTTGATTGCCCTGCAGGTCACTCTTGGCCTGTTCCTGGTGGGTTTCCTCGTCTTCTGGTTTCGGCTCGGCCGGCCCCAGGCCGACGACGATCGCGGCTGGCCCCGGCCCGGAGAACTCGGCGTCGGCTTCGTCACCAACTTCTTCGACACCCTCGGGATCGGCTCGTTCGCGCCGACCACGGCGCTCTACCGGCTGTTTCGGCTGGTGCCGGATGAGCGAATTCCCGGGACGCTCAACGTCGGCCACACCCCGGCCACGGTGGTGCAGGCCTTCATCTTCACGACCCTGGTCGACGTCGAGTTCACGACCCTGGCCGTCCTGATCGCGGCCGCGGTGCTCGGCGCCTGGCTCGGCGCCGGGGTCGTGGCGGGGTGGCCCCGGCGGCGGATCCAGTTCGGGATGGGGATCGCCCTCCTCGTGGCGGCGGTCCTGTTTACGCTCACCAATCTCGGCATCGTGGCCGGGGGCGGCACTGCCACCGGGCTGTCGGGCGGCCTGCTGGCCGCGGCGGCCGCCGGCAACTTCGTGCTCGGCGCCCTGATGACCCTCGGCATCGGGCTCTACGGACCCTGCCTCATCATGATCAGCCTGCTCGGCATGAATCCGAAGGTGGCCTTTCCGATCATGATGGGCTCCTGCGCGTTCCTGATGGTCGTGGCCGGGATCCGGTTCCTCAAGGCCGGGGCGTACCGGCAGCGGGCGTCGCTGGGCCTGACCCTGGGTGGGATTCCCGCGGTGCTGATCGCCGCGTTCATCGTGAAGTCGCTCGATCTGGCCAACGTTCGCTGGCTGGTGGCGGCGGTGGTGACGTACACCGGCGTCACGATGCTCTGGTCGGCCACCCGGTCGATGCGGACGGCGGCGGGTTCGGAACAATGACAACGGGGGTGCGGATGCGATTCGTGACGGGATGGAGCATCGCGCTGACGGTCGGTCTGGTCAGCGTGACGGCGGCCCAGGGCCGGCGGTTCGAACTCAACGATCTGGGACGCGAGGTGACGCTCTCCGGCCCGCGCCTTTCGCCCGATGGCAAGTCGGTGGTCGTGGGGGTGACCCGGACCAACTACGCCGACAACCGGTTCGAACGCTCCCTGGTCCTGGTGGACGTGGCCACCGGCGCGGTCCGCGAGCTGACGCCGGGCCGCCGCAACGTCGGCCAGGCCGACTGGTCGCCCACCGGCGACCGGATCGCGTTCATCGACCGCGAGACCGATCGGCCGCCGCAGCTCTTCGTCCTGCCGCTGGCCGGCGGCGAAGCGCGCCGGGTAACCGAAGCCAAGCGCGGGATCGGCGCCTTTGCCTGGCGGCCGGACGGCCGGGCCTTCGCGATCCTGACCGAGGACGATCCGGTCGAGCGCCCGGGCGAGGAGCGGCACAACAAGTCGTTCGAGGTGGGCGACAACATGTACCTCGATCAGGCGGCGAGTCTCGCCTCGCACCTGTGGACCGTGCCGGCCGATGGCGGCGCCGCCACCCGGGTCACCTCCGGTGAGCGTTCCGTGATGTCGGTGAGCTGGATGCCGGACGGGGGTTCGGTGGTGCTCTCGGTCAAACCCCGCCCCCATTCCGGCGAGAACATCAACGCGACCCTGATCGTCCGCGACCTGGCCTCGGGCGCGGAACGGCTCCTCAGCGATCGGCGCGGCTTCGGATCCGGTGGCGCGGTGTCCCCCGACGGCCGGTCGGTGGCCTCGGTCGCGAGCCGGGGCGCCGAGATCGGGTTCCATCCCGGCACCATCCTGGTGACGCCGGCGGCGGGCGGACCGAGCGTCGACGTCACCGCCGGCATCGATCGCAATCTCGGCAATCCTCGCTGGCTGCCGGGCGGCCGGGCCCTGATCGTCACCGGCCCCGACCTGACCCGCTATCGGGCCTGGGTCCAGCCGATCGGCGGCGCGCCGAGGCGGCTCGACTGGGGCGCGGTGGACGCCTCCGACCTCCATGTCAACGAGGCCGGCGCCATCACGTTCGTGGGGCGGGAACCCAACCGTCCGGGTGAGGTGTTCGTGGCGGCCTCGGTGGACGCGGCCCCGCGCCGGCTCACCGACTTCAACGCGGAACTGGCGGCCCTCCGAACCGGTCGGATCGAGACCATTACCTGGCAGGGGCCCGATGGCTTTACCCAGAACGGCGTCATCACCTATCCGCCCGACCATCAGCCCGGCCGGAAGTATCCGCTGGTGCTCAGCATTCACGGGGGCCCGATGGGAACCTCGGCGGAAGGCTGGTCGGCGCCGAACCAGCTGATGGCCGCGCAGGGCTGGATCGTGTTCAGCCCGAACTACCGCGGCAGCGACAACATGGGCGACAAGTTCCAGAGCGCGGTCGTCAATGACGCCGGCGCCGGACCGGGCCGCGACGTGATGTCAGGTGTCGCCGCGCTCAAGGCGCGGGGCCTGATCGACGAGAGCCGGATGGCCGTGTCGGGATGGTCGTACGGTGGCTACATGACGGCGTGGCTGACCGCGCACTACCAGGGGTGGAAAGCCGCCGTGGCGGGCGCGGCCGTCACCGACTGGTTCGACTGGTACAACCTGGCCGACATGAACGTCTGGTCCGGGTTCGGTCTGGGCGGATCGCCGTGGAAGAACGACAACGCGATGAACTACTGGCGCCAGTCGCCGATGGCGTACGCTCACCAGATCCGGACGCCGACCCTGATCCTCTCGACGACCGGCGATCCGCGGGTGACGGTGACCCAGTCCTACAAGCTCTACCACGCCCTCAAGGACAACGGCACCCCGGTGCAGTTCATCGCCTATCCCACCGGCGGGCACTTCCCGCCCGATCCGGTGCACCAGCGGGACGTGCGGCGGCGGTGGTTCGAGTGGATTGCCCGGCATTTCGGACCGACGTCCTGACGATTGGGTGACTCCATGTCGCGCCCGGACTCCGCGCTCACGTTCCACCTGATCCCCCACGTCCACTGGGACCGCGAGTGGTACCTCTCGCGGAGCGGATTCCTGGCGCGGCTGGTGCCGATGATGGACGGCCTGCTCGAGCAGCTCGAGGCCGATCCGTCACTGCGGTTCCATCTCGATGGCCAGATGGTGCTGGTCGAGGACTACCTCCAGGTCGTACCCGACGCGCGGGGAACCGTCGAGGCGCTCGTCCGCCGCGGGCAACTCGGCATCGGTCCCTGGTACGTGCTCGCCGACGAGCTGATTCCCACCGGGGTTTCCCTCCGGAAGAACCTGAGCCTCGGCATCCGGCTCGCTCGGGAACTCGGCGGCGAGGTGCCGGTCCTCTACAGTCCCGATGCGTTCGGCCATCCGGCCGGCCTGCCGGACCTGGCCGCGGAGTTCGGGATTCGGTGGGCCGTGCTCTGGCGCGGCCTTGGCAGCGTTCCGGGTGCGGCCGGCGATCTCCATCGGTGGACCGGGCCCGCCGGTCGGTCGGTGCTGGTTCACCACCTCCCGCCCGAAGGGTACGAGTTCGGCATCGACCTGGTCACCGCCGGCGACCGATTGCCCGAGGTGTGGCGCCGGCTCCGGTCGCGGTTGCTCGACCGGGCGGCCGGCCCCGAGGTGGCGGTGTTCGTCGGCGCCGATCATCACGCGCCCGCGCCGTCGCTCGGCGGGCTGGTGTCCCGGATCCGGGCGCTCGAGCCGGAGGCGCGGGTCCGGTTCAGCGGGCTGGCCGAATACTTCCAGGCCGCCGAGCGCTCGACCGAGGATCCCGCCGTTGCGGCGCGGGTCGGTGCCATCCAGGGCGAACTCCGCTGGTCGCCCGGGCACACCTGGTCGCTCCAGGGCGTGGCCTCGAGCCGGGCCCGGCTCAAGCGCCTCCACGCCACCGCCGAACGACGGCTGATCGCGGCCGACCGGATCGCGCCGGCCGCCGAGCAGGCCTTGCTCGCGGCTACCTGGCGTCGGCTCCTGGAGTCGCAATTCCACGACACCCTCTGCGGCTGCTGCGCCGATTCGGTGGCCGCCGAGCAGGAAGTTCGGCTCCAGGGCGTTCTGGACGTCGCCGACGAGATGATCCGGCGGAGCGCCTTTGCCGCCATCGGCCACGATCCCGACCGGGCCCGCGAGCAACCGGACGACGCCCGTCCCACGCTGCTGGCGCTCAACCCCGGAACCCGCTTCCCCGGCGGTGTCGTCATTGCCGAGACGACCTGGTTCGATCGCGACATGCTGGTCGGTCCGCCCGGCAACCGCGAGCCCGCCGAGGGGCTCGGCTATCGCGCCTTCCATTTGGTGGCGCCCGATGGCGCGCCGGTGCCGGTGCAGGTGCTCCGGGTGGAGCCCGGGTACGAGCGGATCGATGCGCCGCGCCACTATCCCGATCTCGATCGGGTCGACCGGGTCTGGATTGCCGCGTGGCTCGACAGGATCGACGGCGCCGCGGTGGCCCGGTACCGGGTGGCCGAGGGCGCGCTCGAGCCGGCGACGGTCGAGAACCCGGTCACCGTCACCGGGTCCGGGCTCGACAACGGGCTGGTGAGCGTGACGGCCACGCGATCGGGGGTCACGATCCTCGACCGCGCCTCGGGCCGGCGGCTCGAGGGTCTCCTGACGCTCGAGTCCGAAGCCGATGCCGGCGATCTCTACACGCCCGCCATCGTGGCGGGAACGACCCGGCGCGCGGCGCAGCTCGGCCGGCGGATGCTCGCGACCGGTCCGTTGGTCGGGGCCTTCGAGGTTCGGTGGACGTTGCGTCCGGCGCGGGGCGGGGCGGTACACGGTCGGACGGTGGTGTCACTTCGGGCCGGCGACCCGACGGTGCGGGTGACGATCGAGTTCGATCACTGGGCCACGAATCACCGACTCCGGGTCCGACTCCCGATCGCGGCCGGTACGGTCACCGCGGGCGCGCCGTTAGGCAGCGAGCGGCGGGGCGCCGGCGCCGCGGCGCGGAGCTGGCCGGACGAGGCGGAACTCCCGACCGCGCCCGCCACCGAGTTCGTGGCCACGACGACGCCCCCGTGCCGAATCGAGCTGCCGGGTCATTTCGAGTACGAGGTGGACGGACGGGGCGATTTGCTGGTGACGCTGGTTCGCGCGGTCGGCGAACTGTCCCGTGAGGACCTCGCGACTCGGCGGGGACACGCGGGCTGGGTGACGCCAACCCCCGGCGCCCAGGAACCTGGGCGACACCGAGTGGACCTGACGATTGGGGTGGCTGGCCATCAGGAACCCTCCTTCGGGAGGGTCCTGCCGATCTGGATCCGGGCCGCCGTCGGCTGACGGCGGTAAACGACGGGCCTGCTCAGCTCCCGCGCTGGCGGCGGAGCCGGGCCAGGTGCCAGCCGATCAGAATCCCGCCGAGGCTGGCGACGACGACCGACCAGGTGTAGCTCACCGTGGCTTCTTCGACCATCATGTGACCTCCTTCGGAACGGCGATCCGGAACTGCCGCCTCAGCGGTTCGAGGCGCTGCCGGGGTGCAGGTCACTCGGCTCGGGCAACGGCCGGCCGAGGGTGTTGACGACGATGACCGGACATGGTGCGATGACGCCGAGACGGGCCGCGGTGGAGCCGAGCGCGAGATGCTGGGCCCCCGAGCGGCCATGGGTTCCCACCACGATGGCGACGGCCTGGCCGGTGGTGGCGCTGCGGGCCAGCTCGACCGCCGGTGTTCCGATCCGAACCTTGATCCGATCGGCCGCGATCCCCGCCCGGTCGAGCCACTCCCGGGCCGCGGGATCGGCGTGAAAAGGGGCCGGGTCGGCCGGCCGCCGGACGTGGAGCAACTGGACCGGGGCCCCGCTTGCCGCCGCGAGGAGGCAGGCCGATTCGTACGCCGCCAGGGAGCCCTCGGAGAAGTCGACACCGACGAGATACGCGTTCATAGCTTCAATACTTTGCAAGGACCCCGCCACCGGGGCCC
>JAEUJH010000031.1 GCA_016794825.1 Gemmatimonadota bacterium | reverse complement strand
CCCGACCGCCGCCGTCAGTCCGTTGCAGAGGCATTGCCGGCCCTCGGCGTCCTCGCGAGTTCCGCCCTTGGCGACGTACTGCTCGATCGGTTCGGCCGGGCAGCGGTAGCCGATCCGGCCCTCGGCGGTGACGTACATGGCGCGGAGGCCGCCGAGGTCGCAGATCCGGTGGCGGAGCGCGGTGACGTCGGGGTCGCCGCGTCGGTGGACCACCTTGAACGGGTATCCCGTGGGCGAGGCCCGCGGGTCGGTGACCACGTCGAGCTGCCCGGCCACGGCGCCGGCCAGCACCTCGTGCTTGAGTTCGGGCGCCAGGCCCGACTCGTCGCAGTAGGCAAACAGGGTTCCGACCTGGATCCCGGCGGCGCCCGCCTGGCGCGCCGCCGCCAATCCACCGGGGCGGCCGACCCCACCCGCCACCCAGAACGGCAGACCCAGCGCCGCGATCCCGGCGAGGTCGACGGCGTCGCGTTCGCCGTAGATCGGCTCGCCGCGCTCGTTGAACCGGGGTTCGCCCCGGGGCGGCGCGTTGTGCCCGCCGGCCAGCGGCCCTTCGATCACGAACCCGTCGACCCGGCCGGTGGATTTCCGGGCCAGCATCGTCGCGAGCGAGTTGCTGGCGATGATGGCGAGGAACTGCGGCCGGTCGAGCGGTGCCGGCACCGTGGGCCAGAACACCGTGGGGTCGAGGGTGACGCGATCGGCGCCTTCGGGCAGCTGCCCGGTGATCTCGAGTTTGAGCGAGGCCGGGTCGTGGCGCGCGAGCTTGTCGAGTGCGCCCGGGATTTCGCGCGGGATGCCGGCGCCCATCAGGACGACGTCGATCCCGGCCAGCATGGCGCCGTAGAGCAGGGCCAGGTTGGGCAGCTGGACCTTGGTCAGCAGGTTCATCCCGATCGGCCGGTCGTGGCCTTCCTTGGCCAGGAACACCTCGACGAACCCGGCCAGCACCGTCACCAGCGCCCGTTCCGGTCGGGTGGCGTGGTTGTAGATCGAGAGCAGCCGATAGGGCTGATCGGGCCGGCGGCCGTCGGGGTGGAAGAAGCGGTGCAGCACCTGCTCGGCGATGCCGGGGATGGGGAACGCGGCCATGGCGCGGCGGAGGTGACCGCCGGGGTCGCCGTCCTGGAGTCGGCGGACGAGCAGGGTATCGAGCGCGGTTCCGGACACGACGCCGAGTTGTCCGGCCAGGGAGACGGCGCGGGCGAGGGGCCAGCCGGAAACGCCGACGCCCATGCCCCCTTGGATGATCGGGGGGAGGGTTGATGAGGGAGGCATTTGGGAAGCTTATCCGGGCGTTCATGAGCATCACTAGAAGGAATGATGAAGACGGTGGGAGCCGATCCGGGTTTTTCCGGTTACGCCCCCGTCGCCTCCCAATCCCACCTTGCGGCATCCTCATCCCGAGCCCCCCGTGCAGCCCAAACCGAAACTCCTGCAGGCCATGCAGTCCAATCTGCGCCTCCAGCGCTTCAGCCCCCGGACCGAGGCCACCTATCTGGACTGGGTCCGCCGGTACGTCCGGTTCCATCACCTCCGTCATCCAGGAGAGCTGGGTGCCACCGAGATCCGGGCGTTCCTGACCCACCTCGCGGTCGACCGGAACCTGAGCGCCAGCAGCCTGGCCCAGGCCACAGCCGCGCTCGTGTTCCTGTACCGGGAGGTTCTCCAGGTCCCTCCAGGCGACTTTGGTCCGCTGCCGAGGCCCCGGAAACCCACCCGGATTCCGGTCGTCCTGACGCCGGACGAGGTCCGGAAGGTGGTGGCCAGCCTGGCGGGGATGCCGAGGCTGATCGCGCTGTTGTTGTATGGGGGCGGGCTCCGGCTGGGCGAGGCGTTGAGCCTGCGGGTCAAGGACGTCGACCTCGAGCGGGCCGAGATCCGGATCCGGCGGGGCAAGGGGGCCAAGGACCGGGTGACCTGCCTGCCCGCGCTCCTCCGCGAACCCCTCGCGGTCCAGATCGGCCGGGTCCGGAGCCTGCACGAGGCTGACCAGAAATCCGACCCGCGGGGTGGCTGGGTGGCGCTCCCTGACGCGTTAGAGCGGAAGTACCCGAGCGCGGGCCGGAGCCTGGCCTGGCAGTGGCTGTTTCCCGCCACCCGCCGCTACCTCGACCCCGCGACCGGCCAACTCCGGCGCCATCACTTTCACGACACCGCCATGCAGCGGGCCATGGCCCGCGCGGTAGCGGCCAGCGGCCTGACCAAAAGGGCGAGTTGTCATACCCTCCGCCATTCGTTCGCGACGCACCTGCTGGAGAGCGGATCCGACATCCGGACGGTGCAGGAACTGCTCGGCCATCGCGACGTGGCGACGACGATGCTGTACACCCATGTCCTGAACCGCGGGGGGTTGGGGGTGACGAGCCCGGCGGACCGGGCGGGGCTCGGCGACTTGCTGCAGGGCTAGCGGTTTGGGCGGCGGGTTGGTACGGTATTGGGGGATGGGGTGCGGGGGAGGTTCGGGCCCCGCCGACCCAATACCTGTTAGGCCGATTGCCGAGGCCTTATCAATGCTACCCAACCCAAGGAGCACGCGCATAGTCGCGGTTTGCCGAGTAGCGATCTTAGTCGCCTGCCCGATGACGGGCGCCTGTTCTGGCGTCTCCAGGGTGACTAGCGAGGCCCCGCAACCATCAGCGGCGACCTGCTACCGTGTTGACGAAACGAACTGGCACTACAAGTCGGGGGCGGCGGTGCCTGAGTGGCGTCGACCCGGCGTGGTCGTCGGGTACATCAAACTCCTGGCCGGATCCGCCCCATCG
>JAEUJH010000009.1 GCA_016794825.1 Gemmatimonadota bacterium | reverse complement strand
GAACGAGACGTCGGAGAATGGTTCGTTCGCGTCACCCTGCGCGACGGCCGGGTCATCCGGCTCTCGGCCAGTTCGGAGGACGACGCCAAGGCCACGGTGGCCGACCTGGAACGGTGGCGGACCGAGCCGGACCAACCTCCGGGTCCGAGCACGGGCCGCTGGCTGGCGCTCGGACTGCTGGTCCTGCTCATCCTCGCGGCGGTGTGGCTGCTTCGGTAATCGCGTGCCGGAGCGCGTCGGCTCCGGCCGCGCCCGGGTTGTGGACGCCGTAGATGGCGACCGGGCGAATCCCCCGCCGCTCGAGCCACCCGGCAAAGAACCGGTTCATCGTCCCTCGCCCCGAGGGCGGAAAGGGCCCGTCGGGCTCGAAGTAGAACAGATCTCCCTGAAACATGATTCGCTCGTTCGGCAACCAGACCATCAGGTTCTCGGTCGTGTGGGGGTTGTCGCCGACGTTGATGATCTCCATCCGGCGGGTCGAGTCGGCCAGGACGCGGCGGGTGGCGACCGGCTCGATCGCGACGCGGGTCCGGTCGCCGTCGGTCGGCACCGGCGGGGCGGCGAGCGCGCGGGCCGCCGCCTGCCGATGCCCGGGCGCCACCAGCACCGTCGTGCCGGTCGTCGCGAGGCCGCCGAGTCCGCCGAGGTGGTCGTCGTGATGATGGGTGATGACGACGTACCGGAGCGGTTTGCCCCCGGCCAGCGCCGCGATCCGATCCTTCAGTTCACGGGTGGCCCCGCCATGGTTGGCGGCGCCCTCGGCCGGGATCGTCTCGAGTCCGGGGTGCTGTTCGGGCGCTTCCACCAATACGACATGGTCGGCAAACTCCACCAGCATGGCGCGAAGGCCGCGGACCGAGATGATGCTGACGCCTGGCGCCGGGTTCCCGCTCGGCGCCACCGAAGGGAATGTCGGTCGGTCGTTCGAGGTGGCGAGGAAGCGAGCGGGGTTGGACGGCAGACCGACGAGGGTCAGGGCCGAGTCGCTCTCAGCCTGGTAGCTGGTGTAGCGCACCTCCTGGTAGAGGATGCCGCCCACGTCGATGCGATGGCCGCCCGGCACCCACCCGAGGTTCGGGTCGGGGCGCCAGGCAGACCAGGTCCATCGGACGGGCAGGGATCCCGCGCCAGGCATGGCCACCTGGTACTCCACCTCGGACAGGAGTGCTCTCGAGTCAAATCCCAGCGTGAGCACCACGCCGTTCGGGAGCGTGGCGGCGACGACCGATCGCCCTCCGCGGTGAGCCCGGGACGCGAGGGCTCCGCCACCGCTCACGAGTTCGGCCAGAAGCAGGTGAGGGATCCGTCGCATCAGGCCGAGTCGGCTGGCCATCGGGGCCGGGTTGGCGCGGAGGGCGCCATACCCGGCCACCCAGTCGACCACGCCTGACGAGTCGGCACCCTGGATGAACCGTCGCCACCGAAGACTGCCGTCGTTGCGCGGAGTCCTTCGCTCCCAGGCCACCCGCCGGCCGCCGTCCACCACCGCCACCCGCTCCTCATGCGGCCGGTAGGTCGGTTCCGAGGGCGAGAGACCCTGAAGCTCGGCCGAGAGGTTCTCCCGTCCGGTTCCCGTCACGTACCAGCGCTCGTATCGGCTGATCCGGTCGACCCCGCCTAACGCGGTGACGGCGCGGTCGAGCAGGAGACGGGGGTCGGGAGCCGGTCGGGCGACCGGCGCCTGCGCGAGCCAGGTCAGGATCAGCAGCATCGGAGGTACGACTCCAGGCGGGCTGAGCGGCCGTACGGGGGCCTGTCCCACCCCGTTTCAGGACCGCAACTTCGTTCAAGCCCGTCCGGACGGCGGCGGGGTAGGGTCATGGTTCCGCCCTGCTCGAGGTTTCCATGACGATCATCGCGCTCGCCCTGTCCCTCGCCGTCGGCGTGTCCGCCGACACGATCCGCCTCGAGATGGGCTCCCCCGCGGTCGACGGCCGGGTGTACCAGCCGCACCGCGCCCGGGTCCGGGTGTTTCAGGGCGACAGCCTGGTCACCGAGTGGATCAACGAACTGGTCATCGGCGATTCGGCGGGCCGCGCGGTGATGCGGTGGTCCACCCTGGGCCAGTTCGACAAGGCCACGGGCAAGCCGGGCTACGAGTTGCTCCAGACGTACGATCACCGCACCATGGCGCCGCTCGGCTACTCCTTGACCACCAGGGCCGGGGGCAGAATCCGGTTGACGATCGACGGTAACCGGATGCGTGGCACCCGCCGCACCGCGGCGGATACCACGACCCGGGCGGTCGATCAGGTCATTCCCCGGCTCGGCTACATCGCCTCGGCCTCGGATCTGGTGCCGCTGGCGGTGGGACTCAAGACGGGCCGGGTCATCATCGCCCCGGTGTGGGGCCCCAACATGGCCTCG
>JAEUJH010000937.1 GCA_016794825.1 Gemmatimonadota bacterium | reverse complement strand
AGGAGGGCAAGGAGAACGATCGAAGGACGGGGTACGCGCATCGCATGCTCCGACTTTCAGGGTGTCCGCCAGCGCAAGAGGCCGCTCGGATGAGCGGCCTCGGACCGGTGGAGAGAAATAGGGGGTGCGACGGTAGGACGGAAGCCCAGGGTCTTGTCGGAGACGCGTGGTTGTGGTTGCGGCTCCCGCCCTACCGGCGCACCCGGGTGATCATCGACCCGGTTGGATCGTCAACGCGACGCCGAAGCTGACGACCCGATCGTACAGGGCCGGCTGGAGCACCCCGGCGCCGTCCCGGACCTGGGAGCGATGCTGGAGCATGTCGACCGTCGGCGTCAGGTACAGCGACCGGCTCAGCTTGACCTCGTAGCCCAGGCCGGCGGTCCAACCGAAACCGTCCTCGTGGAGGTCGCCCGGGCCGTAGATGTCCTCGCCCACCCGAGTGACGCCGAGGCCGCCCTTGACGAAGAACCCGGCCTTCCGCGACGGATAGAACTGGCCGATCAGGAATGCGCCCGCCACGTAGCTCGTCACGTTGTCCTGCAGGCCGCTGTCGTAGTGCCGATCCGCCCACCCGGTCACCTCGGCGCCGAGTCGGAAGTTGGGACTCACGGTCCCGCCGATTCGGAACGAGCCCACCGGCTTGGTCAGCCCTTCGGTATAGCCGTTCTCGCCCTCGAACTTGCTCGACTCGGTGCCGGCACCGACGCCGATGTTCATCCAGAATCCGTGACGGTCGCCGCTGGGAGAGATGTCGACGAGTCCCCGGCGGCGTTGGGCCTCGGCCGATTGCACCGACAGGCCAAGGAGGAGGAGACTCAGACTGGTAACCGCGACACGGTAGCGCATGGTCGGATCCATTTCGTTGACGGAAGGCAGGAGAGCAAGGCGCGGGCCGCGCCGGATCGACCCGTGTTATCTTGTTGGCTCAGAATAGTTTACCGCAATTCACGGCGACGACGCTCGATCAGGACCGGCCCCGGAATGTCCTCTTTTGGTGACACCCAAGTGTCCTCGGGAAGAACACTTCTCTTTCTGACGACCATCGTCGCTGGTCTGGTCTGTGGAAGTCTGGGCGTCTGGCAGCTCGGGCGGCTGATGGAGCGGCGGGAACGGAACCGCCTCGCGCTGGCCCAGCGGGATCTCGAGCGGGTCGACCTGACGCTCGGATCGCTGGAGGGACCGGTGGGCTATCGTCCGGTGCGGATCCAGGGTGTCTTCGACTTCGACCGCGAGTTCGTAATCCGGGGACGGTTGCTGCGGGGCACGCCCGGCATCCAGGTGGTCACGCCGATGCGGATCGCGGGTCAGGACACCGCCGTCCTGGTTCACCGCGGCTTCGTCCCCACGCCGGACGCTGGGCGGCTCGCCTCCGAGACCCGGTATCGGGAGCCGGACTCGGGCGGATTCGAGGGCGTGGCCCTGGCAACTCCCGACGAGGGCGATGGGGCGCCCCTGAAGACCAGCCTCGGCGAGACCTGGCATCGACTCGACCTCACCGCGATGCGGAGCCGGCTGCCCTATCCAGTGGCGTCGTACTACGTCATCGTCGCCGCCGACTCGACCCGAACCAGCGATCACACGATCAAGGGGCGGGTCCTCCCGATCCGGATCGAGCCGCCGGCGCTCGACTGGGGTCCCCATCTGTCCTACGCGATCCAGTGGTTCCTGATCGGCGGGGCCGCGCTTGG
>JAEUJH010000927.1 GCA_016794825.1 Gemmatimonadota bacterium | reverse complement strand
CGGAGGAGGCGTCCGGGCTGCGGGAGGCCGCACTGGTCGTAGAGCGCCCGATTGCCGACGTTGTCGATCGCGACCCGGGCCTGGAGGTGGTTCAGGAGCCCGTTGCCCCGGAGTCCGAACGTCCGACTGACCTCGGCGTTGACGATCGCGCCCCCCGCGAGGTCGGTGTCCTGGCCGCTCCCAGGATGAATGCAGGACTGGGACCCGACGTAGACGACATCCCCGCCGCCGACGAATCCCCACGCCAACGGTGCCCGAGCCCGGACTGACCCGAAGACCTCGGGCAGGTTCTCCGGTCGGTTGGTGACGGCGGCGACGGGATCGGTCAGGTCGACGGCTTGGGCGGTCAGGTCGCCGGAGAGGGTGATGGACCCGAGCGGCGCGGTGGCCAGCAGTTCGACTCCCCGGCTCAGAAGCCGGTTCCGGTTGACCCGCATGAACCGCCGATCCGGGAGCGTGACGCGGACCACCGCGTCGTTCACCTGGTGGCGGAAGGCCACCGCCTGGATCTCGCCCCGACCGATCCGCCGGGTCACCCCGGTCTCGATGGCCACCAGGTTTTCCGGGGTGAGGTTCGGGTTCGGGGCAAAGCGGTTGAGGGCCCCGGAGTAGAGTTCCCGGAGGGCGGGGAACCGGCCTCGCCGACTGACCCCTCCGTGCACCTGGGTGTCGCCGTTGCCGAGTCCCATCGTGAATCCGACTCGACCACCCCATTCCGTGATCGTGCCGAGGGCCTGGCGGCCGCCGGTTTCCGGCGTCTTGCCGACGTCGTAAGCCCCGCCCACGCTCACCCGCAGGCTGTGCAGGCCCGAGCCGTTCTCGATCAACCGCCAGATCGTCTCGATGCCGGTACTCATCAGGCGCTGCCGATAGCGGGCCGACCCGGCGGGGAGGAACTCGTCGTGCCGGATTTCCGAGAGGGTAAAGGCGGCTCGGAGGTCGCCCCGCTGGCCGAGGGTGTGGTCGGCCAGGAGTCGGGTGGTGAAGGCGAGGTCCTTCCCGTCCTCGAAACTGTCGAGCTGGGAATAGGCGCGCGACGTGTAGGCGTCGATTTCGGTTTTCCCGACGTCGACCCCGACGCTGGCCTCGATGTCGCCGACGCCGCCGAACGGCGTGGCGTGATGGCCGGTGCCCGCGGACACGATGGCGATCGAGCGGCGAATGTCGGGGTACCGCCAGAAGCGAGCGTTATCGACGCCGAGCTCCGCCGCGATCCCCCGCCGGGCGGCAAACGAGGAGCCCGTCGCCGAAAACCAGGCGCCGCTGTTCGAGTGGAACCGGACGCTCCCGAAGCCGCTCACGGAGCGGGCATCGGTGTTCACCCGGAGGTTGCCGCCGGGCGCCGTCGGTTCGACGATCCCGCTGGCGAGCGGCTGACCGGGGGTGTCGGAGTAGCCGACGCCGGCGCGGACCAGCCAGCGTCCGCCAGTCGACGTGAACGGCGCCGCGATGGCCCCCGAACTTCCGAAGCCTCCATGGCGGTCGATGCCGCTGGCCAGCTGAAGGCTCGTCCGGTTGGGCTGGAGCAGCGACCGGCCGATCGTGATTTCGACGATGCCGCCCAGCACGTTGGGGCCGTAGAGCATCGACGACAGCCCGCGGGTGAATTCGATCCGCTCCGGAGCGCCAGCCGGGATGACCGAGACGTCGGCGCGGGCGTCCCAGGCCAGGGTCATCGGGATCCCGTCGACCAGGATGGCGACTTGGCGGGACTCGGAACCGCGGGCCGACAGTTCGGCCTCGCCCCGGGAGTTGCGGCGAATGTGGAGGAGCGGAAGCTCCCGCAGGACGGTTTCCAGCGCGGGAGCCGGCGGCACGGCCAGGGAGTCGAGGTGGAGGCGGATGGCGCTGGAGCCACCGATCGTGGTGATCGGCTTGGCTGACCGCACGACGATTTCGGGGAGTTGCCCGGCCGTCGAGTCCCGGGTCGAGTCCGGTACCTGGGCCGCCGCCCAAGCGGGTGCCAGGGAGGCCAGGAGCGCCAGGGCCAACGGCCTGGCAGCCTGCTCCCAGCGGCGGCGATCGGGGACCATCGAGCGACTCACGGCAAAGTACCCGGACAAGCTACCCCGTCGGGGTTTGGGGCGGGAGGGCCACGAGGACTGGATCCGGTCCGAAAGTTGACCGGTAAGTCAAAGCCGGGTATACTGTTGCCCGCGCCCTGGTGGTGAAATTGGTAGACACGCTATCTTGAGGGGGTAGTGCCGAAAGGCGTCGCGGTTCGAGTCCGCGCCAGGGCATTGAGGAGACGAGAGCGCGGTTCCTCTCGTCTCGTCGTTTTTCGGGAGTCGCCAGCGTAGCTCAGGGGTAGAGCACTCGATTCGTAATCGAGCGGTCGTGGGTTCAATTCCCACCGCTGGCTTGGACGTCGAAGGGGCACCGATCTCGGTGCCCCTTCGGTGTTTTCGGGAGGCTGGCCGCCCGTTCAGGCTTTGTCGTAGACCGCTTTGCGGGTCCGTTCGCCCTGGGGGGTGACGGTGGTGGTAACGACCGTCATCTGCTTGCCGTCGGCGCTCATCGAGCGGACTTCCTTCGATTTGATCGTCATCTCGCCCATCGGGGTCGTGATGGTGTTCTCGCCTTCGGTGACGATGGTGTTGTCGACCCAACTGGACTTGGTCGTCAGTTCGATGTCGCGCATGGCGGGGTTCTTGCTTTCCCGGCCGTCGAGGTAATAGGTCATCATCCGCGACCGATCGGCCATCTTGGCTTCGATGACGATCTTGCTGTCGGACTGGGTGATGAACAGCTCGGTGGCCCGCATTCCGGCTCCGCCTCCGGGGCCCCGCTGACCGCCCCCGCCCCCGCCGGGGGGGCCGCCCATCGGGTCGCTGGCTTCGGCGTTGAGTTTCCAGCTGCCCGAGAAGTCCGGCTTCTGAGCCAGGAGAGGGGTGCCGAGCAGGGTCAGGACGGCGGCGATGGCCAGCGACGGTTTCATGGGTTCACCAAAGTTTGATCGAGGATGCTCGTGATACGGCGAGCCGGCCCGAGTCGTTGAAGCCCACCCTACTTCGACAGGAGCATGAAGGTCCAGTTGGCCACCGACAGGCCCATCGACGCGAGCGCCAGGTTTCGGTGGTCGTCCCGCTTCGTGGGATCGCGCTTGGCCTGACCGGACAGCACGGCGCCCGTGTAGGTGAACCCGGCGTCGGCCACGATCATGGCGATGGAGTGGATCCACCGCTTGGTCCGACCTTTCGGGTTCTTGCGGCTTTCGATCAGGTTCCACACGCCGGTGACGGTGTTGACGCCGAAGACCGCCGCCGTCCCGATGGCGAAGGGCTTGTGGAGGTCCTGCGCCCAGCCGGCCGGGTCGGTGGGATTGTTGATCATCTCATTGCCGGTAATGAACGACCCGGCGAAGAGCGGGATCATCGCGAAGCTCAGGGCTCGGTGAATCCCGAGCCGCCGGTAGTATCCGTCGCTGTACTGGACAGCCCTCGGCCGCTGGGTTTGGGTGTCGGTCGGGGCGGGGCTCACCGAGGTGAGGATCCGCGACCAGTCCGGCGATCCGTCCATCCGCCGGGGGATCGAGTCGGAGGGCACCGGGACGGGAGCCGGATCGAGCCGAACGGCCGGCGCGGCGACGAGCAGCAGGGCGACGAGAATCATGATGGTCTCGATTGGGGGAGGAGGTTGGGGGCCAGCCTCGGAGGGTAGACACCGAATTTCCGGCCCGACCCTGACGTCGGTCCGGGGGCTGCCCGCCCCCCGGGGCCGGCTTCCGGCCGGGCACCGCCGGTCGTAACCTTGTCGTGACCGTGACGGTCGGGAACTTCCCGATCGGCCCGGGTCTTCCACCAAGATGCCAGACACTCATCGAATGGTCGAATCGCTCTCGGCGCAAGCCCCTCCGTCTCCTCCGGACGAGCCGACCGGCGTGGTCCGCCGGCTGGTCGACCGGTTCACCTACCCCGCGGAGCACCCCTTCACGACGCTGACCATGTACTACGTGCTGCTGGTCGGCGTGGCGGCGATCGTGCTCTACTTCGTCCCCTCGGCCCGCGCCATGGTCTCCGGCGAACGGTTGGCCCAACTGCTCCAGGGCGGGGGATTGTTCGACGGGAAACCCGGGGGCGGCGACCTGTCGTGGTCGACCACTCTCGACATGGCCCTGGCGATGCTCGGGGCCTTTACCCTGATGATGCCGACGTCCTGGGTCTATATGGCCGAGCGTCGTCGCAAGGGCTTCGACCAGGGGATGGTGCAGACGATGATCGTGCTGTCGCTGGCCATTGCCGGCGTGGTCGTCATCGTCAGGAACAGCACCGCCCTCGCGTTCAGCCTGACCGGCATCGTGGCCGCGGTCCGATTTCGCAACACGCTGGCCGACACCCGGGATACCCTGTACATCTTCACCGGGATCGGGGTCGGACTCGCGGCCGGGGTGCAGGCGCTCGCGGCGGCCCTGGTCCTGTCGGCCATCTTCAACTTCGTCACCCTCCTGTTCTGGCGGGGGGACTACGGCATGTGTGAGCTCGGTCGCGCGCCCCGGCACCTGCTGGTCGGGGTCGACGCCGCCGCCAAGGACACCGGCAAGGGCAAGAAGTCCAAGAAGGACTTCAACGCCGTCCTCCTGGTCCGGGCGCTCGACGCCCAGCGGGCCCGGTCCGCCGTCGACCCGCTCCTCGAGGCCGAGGTCAGCCGCTTCGAGCTGGCCGAAGTGGACCAGAATCGGAAGGGACAGGGCGTGCTCAAGTACCGCATCCGGCTGGGCCGGAAGACCGATCCCCGGGCGCTGGAGGACGCGCTCCTGACCCGGGCCGCGCCCACCGTCATCGGAGCTCGAGTCCATTGAGGGCATCTCGGACGTTCGGGCTGGCGGCGCTGCTGGCGTTGACGGGGGCTCAGGGAACGCCGCCGGCCGATCAGGTCGTGGCCTGTCTGGCGACGGGGCGGCCTGCCATCCGATGGGAGCTGCCACCCCTGTTCCGCGAGGTGTCGGGCCTGGCCCTGCATGACGACGGCCGGCTGTTCCTCCACAACGACGAACGGGCCATCGTCGCGGCGGTCGACACCGCCACCGGACGGGTGACCGCCAGCTACCAACTCGGCGCCGCCCCCGCCCTCGGCGACTTCGAAGGGGTGGCGATCGCCGGGCCGTCGCTGTTCCTGGTGACGAGCGCCGGCGTGTTGTATCAGGTTCCGGTGCCGCGGGTCGGGCAGCCCTCCGGAGCGCTCCCGGTGACGGTGACACCGACCGGCGTGGGCCAGTTCTGCGAGGTGGAGGGCCTGGCCCACGACGCCCGCGATCGGGTCCTGCTCCTGGCCTGCAAGACTCCTCGCGCCAAGGACCTGGGCCGCGACGTGGCGGTCTATCGCTGGTCGATCGAGCGGCGGGCGCTGGCCGTCCCGGCCCGCGTGGTCGTGCCCCGGTCGGACCTGGCCCGGAGCCGGAAGGCGGCGGATTTCCACTCGTCGTCGATCGAGGTGGATCCGCGGACCGGCCGGTGGATCCTGATCACCTCGGCCGACCGGGCCGTGGCGGCGGTGGAGCGGACCGGCCAGGTGGTGGCGGTGGCCCCGCTGGGCGGTCGACATCCGCAGCCGGAGGGACTCGCGATCGATCGGCGGGGGCGGGTCTTCGTGAGCGACGAGGGCGCCAAGGGGCCAGGCTCGATTGCCGTCTATGCCTGTCGTTAGGCGGTTCTGGCCGGCGGCGCTGTTGGCGGCCGCCGGGTGCGGGGGCCGCGCCCCGCTGGTGCTCGAGCCGGCGCCGAGTGGCGGTCCGGTGGCGGCGAGTCTGTTCCTGATCGGCGACGCGGGGGCCACGACCGCGTCGGATCGGGTGCTGGTCGAGTTGCGGCGCCAGGGCCGTGCCGCGCCCCGCGGAAGCACGATCGTCTTCCTGGGCGACAACGTCTACCCGCGGGGCATTCCCGAGGATACCGCGGCCGACTACCCGGAGGCGCGGCGGCGGCTCCTGGTGCAGGCGGCGCTGGCCGATTCCACCGGCCTGCGGGTCATTTTCGTTCCGGGCAACCACGATTGGGACCGGCATCGGCCCACGGGGTGGGCGCAGATCCAGCGCCAGGAGCGGCTGCTCCGGGACTATGCCACCCAGAACCGGGTGGCGGTCGAACTCCAGCCGCGTGGCGGGTGTCCCGGACCGGTCACCACTGATCTGCCGGGGTCGATCCGGCTGGTGGCAATCGACACCCAATGGTGGCTCCACACCGGCCCCCGGCCGGGACGGGCGACCGATGCCGTGGTTCGAACGCTTCCAGACCCCGATCCGGCGTGCGGGGTCACCACCGAGGCGGCGTTTCTCGATTCGCTTCGGCGGGTCAATGCGGCGGCCGATCGGGTCACGGTTCTGGTGGGTCACCACCCGCTGGCATCGCACGGCGAGCACGGTGGGCATCATCCGTGGATCCAGTACCTCTTCCCGCTGGTCCCGACCCCGATCGCGCCGTGGGCGTGGCTTCCGATCGGGTGGATCTATCCGCTCGGGCGCCGGTTGGTGGGGCACCGTCAGGACCTGATCGGCGCCGCCAACCAGGCCATGCGGCGGGCCCTCGAAGGCACTTTTTCCGACCGGTCGCCGTTGATCTACGCGGCCGGGCACGATCATTCGCTCGAGGTGATGCGGCAGGGACCCGGTCGCTTTTATCTGGTCAGCGGTTCCGGGATGGAGCGTCACCAGAGTGCCGTGGGTCGGGGCGATTCGACGGCGTTCGCGTCGTCGCGTCCCGGATTCATGCGGGTCGATGTGCTGGAGGACCAACGAGTCAGCGTGGAGGTGACTGTGATCGACGAATCCAATCAGCCGCGGGGAGTCTACCGAGCCTGGCTCCGGTCCGGGAAATGAGGCGGCCGGTGCGCGCGCTCCTGGCGGCGCTGGTAGCGGTGGCGGTCGGCGCCGGCGACGGATCGGGACAGGCCAGCAGCGGATTCCGCGATACGGTGACGGTCGTTCCGGGCCCAGGCTACGCCAAGGGCGGCGTCTACCGGTTCTTCTTCGGCACCCGGTATCGCCAACTGTGGACGAGCCCGGTCCGGGTGCCCCGTCTCGACCTCGCGACCTACGGTGGCGGACTGCGGCCCCTCAAGCGCGGCGGCGGCCAGCAGACGAAGTCGCTGCGGTTCGTCGGGGCCGACGGGCGGCAGTACGCCTTCCGCTCGGTCGACAAGGACCCGACCGTGGTGCTGCCCGAGGACCTGCGGGAGACCTTTGCCGACCGGGTGTTCCAGGACCAGATCAGCGCGGGGCACCCCGCCGGCGCGTTGATCGTCGGGCCGATCCTGACCGCGGCGGGCATCCTCCACGCCGAGCCGACGATGGTCGTCATGCCTGACGATCCGGCATTGGGTGACTATCGGGCGGAGTTCGCGGGGGTGCTCGGCCTGTTGGAGGAGCGGCCGCGGGACGACGACGAGGAAGGGGTGAGTTTTGCGGGGGCGCGGGACGTGGTGTCGACCGAGGAGCTGTTCGACCGGCTCGACGAGCG
>JAEUJH010000888.1 GCA_016794825.1 Gemmatimonadota bacterium | reverse complement strand
CGCCAGGTGACGGACGCCAGCGCCGGCTTCCGGTTCTGGCGCGACCAGGACGGCGACGGCGCCGTCCAGCGGGGTGAACTCGGCCGGGTCGGCGCGGGGTCGGCGCCGGACGTCGACTTCTCGATCGAGCGCGATCCGTCCGGGCGGCTGTTCCTGTCCCCGGTCCGCACTGGCACCACGCTGGCCCCCTTCGGCACCGCCGCCATCGGCGATCTGACCGAGATCGATCGGGCGCCCGCCTCGGGATATGCCCGCACGGCCCTCGAGGCCCGGCCGGGTTGGGGCTACGTCTTTCAGATCGGCACCGGCTCGGCCGCCCGGTTCGGATCGCTCCGGGTCAGCCATGTCGGGCGCGACCTCGTGATCTTCGACTGGGCCTTCCAGACCAACCCGGGGAATCCGGAACTGGTTGTCGGGCACTGAGGCATGGGCGGGCCTTGACTCCGTTCGTCGGCCGCCAGACCTTGACGGCCATGACGACGCCGCCCGCCGTGCTTCTCGATGGACAATCGCTGACCATTCCCGATGTCGTTGCCTTTGCCCGGACTCCGGGGGCGCGCATCGAGCTCGATCCCGGGGCGCTGGCCGACCTCGCTCGGAGTCGCGCCACCATCGATCGGGCGGTCGCCCAGGGGGCGACGATGTACGGGATCAACACCGGGTTCGGCAAGCTGGCCAACATCCGGATCGACCCGGGGTCGCTCGAACAGCTCCAGACCAATCTGATCCGCAGTCACGCCGCCGGGGTGGGTCAGTCGCTTCCGGTGGAGATCGTCCGGGCCATGATGCTGCTCCGGACCAACGTGCTGCTCCGGCCAACCAGCGGTGTCCGTCCGGAGCTGGTCGAGGCGCTGGCGCGGATGGCGTCGAGCGGGATCGTTCCGGTGGTGCCGGAGCAGGGCAGCGTCGGCGCCAGCGGCGACCTTGCTCCGCTCAGCCACCTGGCCCTGGCCCTGATGGGCGAGGGCGACGTGATCACTGCCACTGGAGCCCGGGAACCGGCGGCCGCCGCCTTGGCGCGCGCCGGCCTGAAGCCGTTCCGGTTCGCGGCCAAGGAAGGGCTCGCGTTCATCAACGGGACCCAGGCGCAGACCGCCCTGCTGGCCCTGCTGGTGGCCGACGGCCTGGTCCTCTGGCGGACCGCGGTGGGCGCGGCGGCCATGAGCCTCGAGGCGCTGACCGGGACGCCAACCCCTCTCGACCCCCGAATCCACGAAGCCCGTCCGCACCGGGGCCAGGTCCGGACCGCTGCCCTGATGCGCGGTTTGCTGGCCGAGAGCGAGATCCGCGAGTCGCACCGGGACAACGATCCGCGGGTTCAGGACGCCTACAGCCTCCGCTGTACGCCTCAGGTGCTGGGTTCGGTGGCGGACGGTCTCGAGTTCGCCACCGAGGTCGCGGCCGTGGAGCTCAATGCCTCGACCGACAACCCGCTGGTCTTCGAGAACGGCGACGTGCTCTCGGGCGGCAACTTCCACGGTCAACCGGTGGCGCAGGCGCTCGACTTCCTGGCCATCGGGTTCACGACCCTGCAGGCGTTGGCGGAGCGCCGGGTCGAGCGGCTGGTCAATCCGGACCTGTCCCAGGGTTTGCCGGCATTCCTGACGGACGACCCCGGCCTCCGGTCGGGCTTCATGATGGTCCAGATCACGGCGGCCTCGCTGGTGGCCGAGTCCCGGACCCTGGCCTACCCGGCCAGCATCGGGTCGATCCCGACCGACGCCAACCAGGAGGATTTCGTCCCGATGGGGATGGCGGCGGCCTTCAAGGCCCGGCGGATCCTGGCCAACGCGAGCCTGGTGGTGGCCGCCGAGCTGATGTGCGCCGCGCAGGGCCTCGATCTCCTGGCTCCCCTCAAGCCAGGGCGGGGAATCGCCGATCTTCACCAGAGGGTCCGGCAGGGGCCAGCGGGGGTGGCTCGCCTGACCGACGACCGGCCGCCTGGGCCGGATCTGGAGCGCCTGGCGGCCGGGGTGGCGGCCGGGGCGTTCGACCCCGGCGACCCGGGGGCCTGACGGCCGGCTTGCCTCGTCCCTTCCGGCGGGCCTATCTTACGCTCTGGCAATCTGTTGCTTCGCTCGGTGCCTCTCACCCGCGAGCCGAATGAATCTCGACAAGCTCAAAGAGTCGGCGCGCAAGTACGAGCAAAGCGGCCAGTGGCGCCAAGCCATTGACGTGTACAAGAAGGCGCTGCGGGAGTTCGAGGAGTCGGGCGAGGGCGTCCCCGACCCGTCGCTCTACAACCGAATCGGCGATCTCGAGATGAAGGATGGCGACTCGGGGTCCGCCATCCGGGCCTACGAGCAGGCCTCCGATCTCTACACCGAACAAGGTTTCTTCAACAACGCCATCGCGCTCTGCAGCAAGATCCTCCGGGCCAATCCCGGCCGGAGCGCCACCTATCTCCG
>JAEUJH010000884.1 GCA_016794825.1 Gemmatimonadota bacterium | reverse complement strand
TCCCACGCGGCCACGTAGCAGAACGCGTCGTCGTTCCGCTTCGCCTCGCCGTCGGGGGTCTGGTGCTCGACCCGGAAATGCCCGCCGCAGCTCTCTTCCCGGTGGAGGGCGTCGCGGCACATCAACTCGCCGAACTCGAGGAAGTCGGCCACCCGGCCGGCCTTCTCCAGCGACTGGTTGAACTCCTCGCCCCGACCGAGCACCCGGACCGACCGCCAGAATTCCTCGCGGAGTTGCGGGATCCGTCCCAGCGCGTTCCGGAGTCCGTCCGCCGACCGGGCCATGCCGCAGTCGTTCCACATGATCCGGCCCAGTTCCCGATGGAACGAGTCGACGGTGCGGTTGCCGTTGACCGACAGCAGCCGGTTGATCCGCTCCGCCGCGCCGGTCTCGACCGCCCGCGCATCGGCCGACCCCGCTGCCCAGGCTCCGGGTTTGACCTGGGCCAGGTAGTTCCCGATCGTGTACGGGATCACGAAGTAGCCGTCGGCCAGGCCCTGCATCAGGGCGCTGGCCCCGAGCCGGTTGGCCCCGTGATCGGAGAAGTTGGCCTCGCCGAGGACGAAGAGGCCGGGCACCGTGCTCATCAGGTTGTAATCGACCCAGAGCCCGCCCATGGTGTAGTGGACCGCTGGGAAGATCCGCATCGGGACCCGATAGGGATTCTCGCCCGTGATCCGCTCGTACATGTCGAAGAGATTGCCGTACCGCTCCCGGATCTTGGCCTCGCCCAGCCGCTTGATGGCGTCGGCAAAGTCGAGATAGACGCCCAGACCGGTCTCGCCCACGCCCCGCCCCTCGTCGCAGGCCTCCTTGGCCGCCCGGGACGCGATGTCGCGCGGGGAGAGGTTGCCGAAGCTCGGGTACTTCCGTTCCAGGTAGTAATCCCGCTCCGACTCCGGAATGTCCTGGGGCCGCCGCTTGTCGCCGCGGGCTTTCGGGACCCAGACCCGGCCGTCGTTCCGGAGCGACTCGCTCATCAAGGTCAGCTTGGACTGATAGTCGCCGCTGACCGGAATGCAGGTCGGGTGGATCTGGGTATAGCAGGGATTCCCGAAGGCGGCCCCGCGCTTGTACGCCCGCCAGGTGGCGGTGACGTTGGACCCCTTGGCGTTGGTCGAGAGGTAGAACACGTTCCCGTACCCGCCGGTGGCCAGCACCACGGCGTCGCCGAAGTGCGACTCGACCTTGCCGCTCACCAGATCCCGAATCACGATCCCGACCGCCCGGCCGTCCTGGACGATCAGGTCGAGCATTTCGGTCCGCGGCAGCATCGTGACGGTGCCGGCCGCGATCTGCCGCTCGAGCGCGCTGTAGGCCCCGAGGAGCAGCTGCTGCCCCGTCTGGCCGCGGGCATAGAAGGTCCGCGACACCTGGGCGCCGCCGAACGACCGGTTGGCGAGCAGCCCGCCGTACTCCCGGGCGAACGGCACCCCCTGGGCGACGCACTGGTCGATGATGCTGACGCTCGCCTCGGCCAGCCGGTAGACGTTCGCCTCCCGGGCCCGGAAGTCACCACCCTTGATGGTGTCGTAGAAGAGCCGGTAGACGCTGTCGCCGTCGTTCTGGTAGTTCTTGGCGGCGTTGATGCCACCCTGCGCCGCGATGCTGTGGGCCCGCCGCGGGGAGTCCTGGAAGCAGTAGCAGCGGACCTGATATCCGAGTTCGCCGAGGGAGGCGGCGGCCGACGCCCCCGCCAGCCCCGACCCGACGACGAGGACGGTGTATTTCCGCTTGTTGGCGGGGTTCACCAGCTTGAGTTCGAACTTGTGCCGCTCCCACTTCTGTTCGAGCGGGCCGGCCGGGATGCGCGCGTTCAGTTCCATGATCTCACCGGGCCAGGCCGAGAGCGACGGCGATCGGCACCGAGACGAAACCGACCGGAACCACGATCGCCAGGAGCCAGGCCAGCTTCTTTCGGGCCCCGTTGAAGTGCGGATGATTGGCGCCGAGGGTCTGGAACAGGCTCCAGACCCCGTGATGGAGGTGGAGCGTCAGCGCCGCCATCGCCACGACGTAGAAAATCGTCACCCACGCAATCGAGAAGCTCCGCACCACGTTCTGGTACGCCTCGCCGTCGACGAACTGCGACGGAAGCACCGTTCCGGTCGTGAAATGGAGGATGTGGAAGACGAGGAAGACGAGCAGCAGCACGCCGCCCGCCCGCATCAGCCGCGCCGACAGGGTCGACGCCTGGGCCTTGAGCCCGGCATACCGGTCCGGCCGCGCCCCCTGGGCACGGCGCGAAAGCGTGATGGCGGCATGCGCGTGGAACAGGACGGCCAGGAGGACCACGATCCGGGTGCCCCAGAGGAGCGGTGGCTTGCTCTTCAGGAACTCGGCGTAGGCGTTCATGGCCTCGGCGCCCTGGTGGACCAGGAGGTTGCCCGCCATGTGAATGGTGATGAAGCCGACCAGGATGATCCCGGTCAGCGCCATCACCACCTTCCGTCCGATCGTCGAGCCGTAGAAGCGGACGAGCCAGTTCCCCGCGGGCGCCGCTGCCGGCGCGGCCGTCACAGGCCGACGACGGCCTGAATGGCCCGAACCGCCTCCGCCGACGCGTAGAGATCCTTCTTTTCCTGCTCGGTCAGGGTCACCTCGAGGATCTGCTCGAGCCCGCCCTTGCCCAGTTTGCAGGGCACCCCGCAATAGACGTCCTTGAGCCCGTACTCGCCGGTGAGCCACGCGGCGCAGGGCAGGATCCGCTTCTTGTCGAGCACGATCGCTTCGACCATCTGCACCGCGGCCGCGCTCGGCGCGTAGTACGCCGACCCGGTCTTGAGGTGGGCCACGATCTCGGCGCCGCCGTTCCGGGTCCGGGTCACGATCTGGGCCAGCTTGTCGGCCGCCAGGAGCTGGGTGACGGGAATCCCCGACACCGTGGTGTACGACACCAGCGGCACCATCGTGTCGCCGTGGCCACCGAGGACCATGGCCTGGATGTCCTCGACCGACACGTCCATGGCTTCGGCCAGGAACATCCGGTACCGGGCGGTGTCGAGCACGCCCGCCATGCCGATGACCCGCTCGCGCGGAAAGCCGCTGGCCTTCATGGCGACGTAGCACATCACGTCGAGCGGATTGGACACCACGATGATGATCGACTTGGGCGCCACCCGCGCGATCTGCTCGGAGACGGTCTTGACGATCCCCGCGTTGGTCTTGACCAGGTCGTCCCGGCTCATCCCCGGCTTCCGGGCAATGCCCGCCGTGACGACGAAGATCTCGGAGTCGCGAGCCATCTCGTAATCGTTGGTCCCGTAGATCCGGGTGTCGTAGCCCTCCACCGGGCCCGACTGCCACTGATCGAGGGCCTTGCCCTGGGGCACCCCCTCGACGACGTCGACCATCACGACGGTGCGGGCCAGGTTCTTCTCGGCAAGCCGCTGGGCGGCGGTGGCGCCCACGTTCCCGGCGCCGACGACGGTGATCTTGTTGAGCATAGGGCGGGTATCGGTCGAAGATGGATTTTGATGAAGTCAGGTTCTCGGTCGGCGGCCACCGCCGACGAGCGGAAATCTAGTCCTGTGAAGGGGTTAGTCCAAGTGAGCCCGAGGCCGTCCGGACCGCGCGGACGGCGTCTTCCAGCATCCGGCCAAGCACCTGCCCCCGACCCTGTTGGGTCACCACGCCGGCCACGGTCAGGTCGAGCGCCGGAAAGTGGAACGAGAACGTCCCCCAGAACCCCGTGTGGCCGAAGCCCTCCACCCCGTCGACCACCCGGCGGTAGATCCCCATCCGATAGTCGCGCTCGGCCGTGACCCCGGCCGGCCGCTCCAGCATCGTGGTCAGGGTGGCCGGCTTGGCGAACACCTTGCCCGTCATCAGCGCCCGGGTAAAGGCGGCCATGTCCCGCACCGGGGCCGCCAGCCCCCCGCCGCCGTAGAGGTCGAAGGACGGGTCGTGCGCCCGGGTGTCGATGGCGCCGAGGTACTGATGGGCCCGTTCCCCGCCGAACCACGGCTCCGGATCGATCGTCTCGAGCCAGGTGCGCGTCAGCCCGATCCGGTCGAACCCGAGCAGCTCCCGGAAGGCGGCGCCTAACGTGAGTCCCGTGAGCCGTTCGATCATCGCGCCAAGCAGGATGTAGCCGGTATCCGAGTAGTGGAAGACGGTGCCCGGCGCGCCGAGGACCTTCCCGTGCTCCACCGCCCAGGTCACCTGCTCCGCCCGGGTCCACCGCTTGTCCGGATTGCCCGTCGCGGCCGCCACGAAGGCCGGTTCGGTCGCGTGGTCGACGGTGCCGCTCACGTGGTGGAGGAGGTGGCGGACGGTGATCCGGTCGGGGTCGTAGCCGCCCCGGCGCCAGATCGCCGTCAGATCGGGCGGCAGGTGGCGGCTGGCCGGATCGTCGAGGCCGATCTTGCCCTGCTCCACCAGCCGGAGGATGGCGGCCGCGGTGTAGGTCTTCGTGTTGCTGGCGATCCGGACCGGTTGACTGGCCCGAAGCGGTCGCCCGGTGGATCGATCGTCGATACCCGTCGCGCCGCTCCAGTTGAGCGCGAGCCGCGGCGACTCGACGTGAAGGGCCGCGCCCGGAATGCTCGTGTCGGCCACGGCGCGCGCCACCGCGGCCCGCAGGTCTCGGGTCAACTCGGCCCGGGCCGGAACCACCCGGCGCAGCAGCTCGAGCGCCAGGGGCCCGGCTGCCGCGTAGGCGGCGTTCTGCTGGATCGAACCGGCGATCGCGAGGTCGAGTTCCGGGAAGTACCACACGAAGGTGTTCCAGAACCCGGTGTGCCCCGCCGCCCGGTACCCCTCGAGCTGATCCACCGCGAGCCCGTACCGGTAGCCACGGTCTCCGATCGCCCCCACCCGGGTCAGCATCGTGTCGATGGTGGTGGGCCGCCGAAACAGCCCCCCGGCAAACAGGGCGCGCGCGAACACGGCCAGGTCGCGGGTCGTCGCCACGTAGCCGCCGCCCCCGTAGAGGTCGAGCGACGGATCGAAGTCATGGGTGTCGGCCGACCCCATCAACTGATGGGCCCGGCCGGCCACGGCCGACGGCTGGGGCTCGAGCGACTCGAGCCAGGTTTCCCGGAGCCCGAGGGCGTCGAACCGGAGCACCTGCCGAAGCGCGGGGCCGAACGGCTGGCCCGTCAGCCGCTCGACCATCTCGCCGAGGAGGATGTAGCCGGTGTCGGCGTAGTGA
>JAEUJH010000876.1 GCA_016794825.1 Gemmatimonadota bacterium | reverse complement strand
GCCGACCAGGACGACGCGGTCGGTTCCCTGACAACGCTCGACGATTTCGCTGGCCATCCGGGAGAGGGCCCGCCCCATGGCGCGTTCGTCGAGCAACCGGCTGATGGTGGACATGCCGGGCGGAGAACCTAGCCGGCGGGCCGACGGGCCGCAACCTGGGCTCGCTGGCCCGGCGCTGGCCTGTTCTGACCCAGAGCGCCCGCTAGCCCGGACCGGGTTCCTTGCCGCCGACTTCCCCGGCGGGCTGGCAAAGCGGATCCAGAGCGGCGCGCGGCCATGGACGGAACGGGGCCGACGCGTCAGTATTTCGGCGTGTCCGATCCCGTCTCGCCTCTCCTGACCGGCCTGCTGGCCCGGTGCGCGGCCAAGATCCGAATGGCCGCCGCCCGGCATGGCCTCTCGGCGGTCGAGCTGGACGAGGTCCTCCAGGAGACCCGGATTCGCCTCTGGAAGACCCACGGCACCGGCGAGAAAATCGACCAACTCCCGGCGTCGTATGTGTATCAGACCGTGGCCAGCGCGGCAATCGACCTGATCAGACGGCGCCGTCGGGGCGACCGGCACCAGGCCCTCGACGACCTGACCGAACGGCTCGAGGCCCGGGACGACCTCGACCGGGACGTGGACCAGCGGGAACTGGGCGAGCGGATCTGGGCGGCCGTCGCCGCCCTCCCGCCGGATCGAAGGGTGGCGGTGCGGATTTACCTCAACGGGTACAATCACGTCGAAGTCGCCGACCGGCTCGGCTGGACGGAGGCCAGGGCGCGCAATCTCGTGTATCGGGGCCTGGCCGACCTGCGGGCTGCGCTTGGCGAGGAGGGTGTCGAATGACCACCGAACCGAACGATCGTCTTGCCACGGCCTACCAGCGGCTCCTGGCCGAGCGTCCCCGGGGCGCGCACTGCCCGGGCCCGGAGCGGCTGGCTCGGTGGGCGAGCCCGGAGGGCGTCCCGGAGCCCGAACTGCTCGAGGGCCTCGACCACGTCATGGGCTGCGAGGGTTGCCGGCGGGAGTACGAAACGCTGCGGGCCATTGCCGCCGCGGCCGGTTCGGATGGGGCGTCGCTGGCGGAAAGCCCGAACGGGGCGATCCCTCGGATCGGGGCCAGCCGGTGGACGCGCTGGCTCCCGTTGGCGGCGGCGGTCGTCCTCTCGGTGGGCGGGGTAGCAATCTGGCGACTGCGGGCCCCGGCGGGACCGGACTCGGTCGTTCGCGACGGGCCCGACGGCTCCGCCCTCCAGGCCGTCGCCCCAACCGACTCGGTCATTCCCGCCGGACTCCCGCCCCGGTTCGAGTGGCGGAGCGTCCCCACCGCGGTCGGCTACCGGCTCGAACTGCTCCGCGACGACGGGGCGCCGGTGGCCGTCGTCGAGACGACGGACACGACCGCGACGGTGGCCGACTCGGTTCGGCTGACCCCGGGTCGATACCTCTGGGTGGTCATGGCCACGACCGCGGGCGGCGACGTCCTCCGACTGGTGCGCCCGCTGACGGCTCGTTAGGCGTCCCCGGGTCAGGTCAGGCCCGGCCCTGCGTCAGGATCCGGTCGACGGTGGCGAGCAGGTCGGTCGCCGCGAAGGGTTTGGCCAGGAAATCGTGGCCCCAGGCCGCGATGTCGTCCCGGAGGATCCGGTCGTCGCTGTGGCCGGAGATGAACACGATCGGCAGCGACGGCGCCAGCACGGCGACCCGCTCGGCGAGGGCCCGACCGCCCATTTCCGGCATCACGACGTCGCTGATCACCAGATCGACCGCCTGCCCCGGCTGCTCCAGGAAGCGGAGCGCCTCGAGTCCGTTGGCCACGGAAATCACTTCCATCCCCGCTCCGCCCAGCACCCGCTCGAGGATCCGACGGACCTGCTCCTCGTCCTCGACCACCAGGATCCGGCGCCGGGTACGGGCCTCCGCCGACCGGGCTTCTCCGGCCGGCTCGGGCGGCGCCACCACCCCGGTCGCGCGCGGCAGCAGGACCCGGAAGGTCGAGCCGACGCCGAGTTCGGTGTCGACCTCGATGGTCCCTCCCGCCTGGCGAACGATGCCGTAGCAGGTCGCCAATCCGAGGCCGGAGCCGTGGCCCGGCGGCTTGGTCGTGAAGAACGGCTCGAACAGGTAAGGACGAACCTCGTCGGTAATGCCGGACCCGGTGTCGCGGACCTCGAGGACGACCCGCGCCCCGTCAGCCCGGGTGACGATCGTGAGGGTACCGCCGCGCGGCATGGCGTCGCGGGCGTTGACGGCAAAGTTCGTCACCACCTGCTCCGCCTGCCCGGGATCGATCAGGACCGGGCCGAGGCCGGGATCGAGCCGGGTCTCGAGAACGACGTCCTCGCCGATCAGCGGGCGAAGGAGCCGTTCGAGGCCACGGACGAGGCCGTTGAGGTCGACCAACCGCGGCTGGACGATCTGCTGGCGGGAAAAGCCGAGCAGCTGCTTGGTGAGCGCCGCGCCCCGCCGCGCGGCGCCGAGGATCTCCTCGACGTCGTGAACTCGGGGGTCGCCGGGCGGAAGCGACTGCCCGACCAGTTCGGCGTACCCGGTCACCGCGGTCATCAGGTTGTTGAAATCGTGGGCCACCCCGCCCGCGAGGCGGCCCACCGCCTCGAGCTTCTGGGCCTGGAGCAGCTGGGCCTCGAGGCGGCGCTGATCGCTGAGGTCGCGGAACACCGACAGGAGCAGCTGTTCGCCGCCGACCTCGAGGAGGCGCGCGGTAAAGGCGACGTCGACGACGCGATCCCGCATCCGGAGCTTGACGGGTCGTTCGAGCACGGAGCCCTCGCGCTGGACCGTCCCAAGTATTTCCTGACGCACCTCGGGATCGACCCAGAACTGCATCTCGACCGTCGTCCGCCCGACCATCTCGTCCCGGGAAAAGCCGGCGAGCAGGCAGGCGGTATCGTTGACCTCGATCATCCGCCCATCGGACACCCGGGTCAGCGTGACGCCAACGGGAAGGAGGTGGAAGAGCCGGAGGAAGCGCTCCTGCCCCCGTTGGACGGCCGCTTCCGCTTCGCGCCTGCGCCGGGCATCGCGAGCCACCACGGCCGCCGTGGCGATCGAGAACACCAGGAACACCGCCAGCACCACGACGCGAAGCAGTCGGAGCGGCGCGGCGATCGGCACCAGGACCGCGGCCCTCGGAACGATCGACGCCAGGCTCCACGTCGTCCCCGCCAGGCGGCCCACGAAGACGAGCGTGTCGCCGACCGCCGCCGAGCGAACCGGCACCCGAGCCTCCGCCGCCAGCGCGGCCGCCAGGGTGTCGCCGATCCCTCCAACCAGGCTCCCGACCAGGAGTGAGTCACCCGCGGCCCGCATCAGGTCATCGAGGCCGATCGCGCTCAGGACCAACCCGGTGGAGTCGACGACGAGATGCGCGACCCCCGACAGCGACGGGAGGCGCGCCAGTTCCCGAAGCAGGGGGGCGAAGGTGATGTCGATGCCGACCGACCCATGCCAGGCCCCCCGGAGAGCCGCGGGCGCAACCAGACTGGCGTACCACACCGCCGGGGAACCGCCCCGGGTGGGCGGCGTCCATCGGGGCCGGCCCGACGGGTTCTGATCGGGCCGGGTAAGGCTGAGCCACGGCGTGGCGCGGTAGTCGGGCGCCGCTGGTCGGTCGAGGTAGTCCGGGGTTCCCGGAATGAACACGACCTCGGCGTTGTCCTGGGTCAGGAGCCAGGCGTCCTCGAACACGTCGTCGAGACTGCCGGCGCCGAGTTGCTCGACGGCGCCCTTCGCTCGGGCCAGGAACGCCTTCCGGACCGGATCGTCGGGGTACCCCGGCGGAGTCCAGATCACCGCTTCCCGGGTCGGATCGACGAGCCCGCGGCGGGACCGGCGGGCCCCCGACGAGTCCCGCTCCGTGAGGCGGTCGAACTCGGCCGCGGCGTCGGGCACCGAGCCGAGATCCCGCGACACCAACTCCGCGAGGCGCAGCGTCCGGGCCTCGAGCCGCCCGATCC
>JAEUJH010000813.1 GCA_016794825.1 Gemmatimonadota bacterium | reverse complement strand
GTCCGTCGGGGTCGCGATCGACCGGTCGCAACGAGTGGCCCACCTGACGATCCGGGGGCCGACCACGCCGGTTCCGCCCACCGCCGAAGCCGCCCGGACCGAGGGCGACCGCTTCTGGCCTCTGGCCGCGGCGCGGGAACTCGACGACGCCATTCTCCACCTCCGGCTCAACGAGCCGGACATCGGGCTGTTCCTGATCCGGACGGAAGGCCTGGCCGACGCCGTGGCCGCCTACGATCGGCTGCTCGAATCCGGCGCGGATCACTGGTTCCTCCGCGAGGTGCGGCTCTACTGGAAGCGGGTGCTCAAGCGCCTCGACGTGACGTCCCGGACGCTGATCGCCCTGATCGAACCGGGCAGCTGCTTTGCGGGCACGCTGGCCGAGTTGGCGCTGGCCACCGATCGGTCGATCATGCTCGACGGCACGTTCGGGGGCGACGCCCGCCCCGCGCCGACGCTCCGGCTCGGCCCGCTCAACTTCGGGGCCTACCCGATGAGCAACGGGCTTTCCCGGATGGCCACCCGGTTTCTCGGCGAGCCGGCGTCGGTCGACCGGGCCCGGGAACGGATCGGTCAGCCGCTCGACGCCGAGGCTGCCTCGGAGCTCGGGTTGGTGACCTTCAGCTACGACGACACCGACTGGTCCGACGAGATCCGGATCATGATCGAGGAGCGGGCCAGCTTTTCACCCGATGCGCTGACCGGGATGGAGGCCAACCTCCGGTTTGCCGGCCCGGAAACGATGGAGACCAAGATCTTCGGCCGGTTGACGGCCTGGCAGAACTGGATTTTTCAACGCCCCAACGCCGCCGGCGACGAAGGCGCTCTCAAGCGCTACGGGACCGGCGTGCAGCCGAATTTCGATCGGAAGCGAGTGTAACATGACCGACTTCATGCAGGTCGACTACGACGGGTTGATTCCGAACAACGTCGGCCTCAACCAGGACGATCGGGTCAAGAAGGCTCTCGAAAAGTGGCATCCCGGGTACATCGACTGGTGGATGGACATGGGGCCGGTCGGATTCCAGGAGTCACTGGTCTATCTCCGCACCGCGGTCGGGGTCGGGTCGAATGGCTGGGCCAAGTTCGACTACGTCCGGATGCCCGAGTACAAATGGGGCATCCTGCTCGCGCCGCAGGTCGAGGGCCGGACGGTGCCGTTCGGCACCAGCAAGGGCGAGCCGGCCTGGCAGGAGGTGCCGGGCGAGCATCGGGCCATGCTCCGCCGGCTGATCGTCATTCAGGGCGACACCGAACCCGCCTCGGTCGAGCAGCAGCGTCACCTCGGCACCACGGCGCCCTCGCTCTACGACATGCGGAACCTGTTCCAGGTCAACGTCGAGGAGGGCCGGCACCTGTGGGCCATGGTCTACCTCCTCCAGAAGTACTTCGGGGCCGACGGCCGCGAGGAGGCCGAGGAACTGCTCCGCCGCCGGTCCGGCGACGCGGACACTCCGCGGATGCTCGGCGCGTTCAACGAACAGACGCCCGACTGGCTCTCGTTCTTCATGTTCACCTTCTTCACCGATCGCGACGGGAAGATGCAGCTCGAGGCCCTGGCCCAGTCCGGCTTCGATCCGCTCTCGCGCACCTGTCGGTTCATGCTGACCGAGGAAGCCCATCACATGTTCGTGGGCGAAACCGGGGTCGGCCGGATCATTCAGCGGACCTGCGAGGCCATGCGGTCGGCGGGGATCGAGGATCCCTACGACGTCGGGCGGATCCGGGCGCTCGGGGTCATCGACCTGCCGACGATCCAGAAGAAGGCCAATCTCCATTTCTCGTTGACGCTCGATCTCTTCGGGTCGGAGGTGTCGACCAACGCCGCCAACGCCTTCCACGCCGGGCTCAAGGGCCGCTATCACGAGGACCGGCTCGAGGACGATCACCAGCTCGAGGGCCAGACCTATCCCGTGCTCCGGCCGGTCGACGGCGTCATCCAGGCCATGGACGTGCCGGCACTGTCGGCGCTCAACATGCGGCTCCGGGACGACTACGTGAAGGACTGCCAGAAGGGGATCGATCGCTGGAACCGGGTCATCACCTCGGCCGGGATCGACTTCCAGATCAGGCTCCCGCACGTCGCGTTCCACCGGAAGATCGGGGAGTTCAAGAACTCGCTCTACGACATCCACGGCAATCCGCTGACGACCGACGTCTGGTCGAGCCGCCGGGACGAGATGCTCCCGAACGGCGACGATCAGGCCTACATCGAGGGCCTGATGGCGGCCACGCCCGAACGGCAACCCGGCAAGTACGCGGGGTGGATCGCCCCCCCGCGGGTGGGCATCGACAACAAGCCGGGCGACTTCGAGTACGTGAAGCTCGCATGACGTCCGTCTTCGGCAGGTTCCGCCCCGTCCGGATCGGCCTCGCGCTCGGATTCGGGTGCCTGGTCGTCGGCTCGGCCGCCGCGCAACCCGCCGGCCGGATCGAGTTGAGCCGAATGCGGCCCGCCGGGTTGCTGGTCGACGACTACAGCTACATGACCGCGCCCCACAACGCCTACTACTTCCATCACATCGACCGGCTCGGCTTCCGGCTCGAGCCGGTCAAGCGGGCCGGGCCGGTGTTCCCGCTGGTCCGGCGGGAGCGGGCGGTGGCGGCCACCTATCCGGTGGGCGGGCGTCCGGTCGGGCTGGAGGAGTACTTCACCCGGAACCGGGTCACCGGCTTTCTCGTGCTCCATCGGGACACCGTGGTGCTGGAGCGCTATTTCCACGGCGCCAACCAGAAGTCGCGCTTCGTCTCGCAGTCAGTGGGCAAGTCGGTGGTGGCGATTCTCATCGGCACGGCGCTCGAAGCGGGCAAGTTCGCGAGCGTCGACGATCCGGTGGCCAAGTACTGGCCGGCGCTCGCCGAGTCGGGCTATCGCGACGTCACCCTCAAGAACACGCTGCAGATGGCCACCGGGGTCGGCTACAGCGAGAACTACCGGGACTCGACCTCGGGCGCGGCGCGGATCGGCGCGGCGCTGGTGGCGGGGTCGCCGTCGTTCGAGGCGTTCGTGCTGTCGATGAAGCCCACGGCGGTCCGGCCGGGAACGGCGTTCGAGTACCAGAGCGTCAACACCCAGCTGCTGGGCCAGTTGCTGGAGCGGGTGACCGGGATGTCGCTGGCCCGGTGGGCCGAGCAGACGCTGTGGCGACCGCTCGGGGCGGAGTCGGACGCGTTCTTCTACCAGGCCCGCAAGCAGCCCGACACCTGCGCCTTTGCCTGCTTCAACGCCACGCTGCGCGACTATGGCCGCGTCGGCCTGATGATGCTGAACGGCGGCGAACTCGGCGGTCGGCGGATCATCTCGTCGGAATGGGTCCGCCAGTCCACCACCCCGGACGCCGACTACCTCCGGCCCGGCCCCGCCACTGCGGGCGGTCCGCCCCGGACGGGCTACGGCTATCAGTGGTGGATTCCGCCGGGCAACGAAGGCGTGTTCATGGCCGTCGGGATCTTCGGGCAGGCCATCTACGTCAATCCCGCGCGGGGCGTGGTCATCGTCCAGACGTCGGCCTGGCCCAGTCCGATCGGCGAGGGCGGGTTTGGCGCGGAGCGGGCCGCGATGATGAACGCCGTCGCGGCTGAAATCGCGCCACGGTAGCGGGGTTAACGGACCTTCACCGGTCGTTCATGGGCCGGTCGCGGGTCGGCCACCATCGTACGGCATGCGCCGGTACCGCGTCGTGCTTGTTCTGGTGGGGTCCGCCCTCGCCACGGCGGGTGAACTCCGGGCGCAGGCTTCGGCCCAGTGGGCCAATCGTCGGGTCGTCGTCGGCATCCAGATGATCGCCACGCCCCGGTGGTCGTTGCGGGAACAGACGGGAACGTTCGTCAACCGCGAGGCGGCGTACGAGTCGGGTTGGGTGGCCGGGGTCGAACTCGGGTTCCTCCCGATTCC
>JAEUJH010000795.1 GCA_016794825.1 Gemmatimonadota bacterium | reverse complement strand
GCGACCCGAGAAGCTAGACCCCCGGCCGCGAGGAGCAAGACCGCCACCCACCGATACGTCGCTGTCATGATGACGGGACACCTCGAAGGGGGTCCTCCCCTACTTGAGACTCCAGCTGATGCCGACCCCGAAGGTGGTCGGTTTGGAGCCAGGTCCCTCGCCGAAGACGCGGTCGAGGGCGACTTCGAGGCCGAGGCCATTCAGGAAGCCGAAACTCACGCCGGCGCTGAGCGCCAGATCCGTCTCGGTCAGGTTCACCAACGGGACCGGCCCCCCCGGGAGCGGATCGAGGGTCGGATCCGGCCCCCGGGTTCTGGTGTGGTCGATCCGCGGAGCGATCCACGGCTTGACCGCGACCACCGGCTGCGGAATCGTCCACGAGATCCCGACCCCGACCGGCATCCGCCAGGCTCTCGCCCCGTCGTAGCCGTTGTCCGGGGCCACGTGGGCCGCGCCGGCCTGGAGGTTGACCGCGATCGGCACCAGCGGCCCACCCGCCAGCTTGACGGTCAGACTGCCCCCCACCGAGCGGACCGTCCCGTTCGACCAGTCGGCGCCGCTGACCCCCGCCACGACCGCCCCGACGGCGAGCCGACGGAACCCCAGCGAACCGACCACGCCGAAGGCGGTGCCGTCGCCAGCGGCGCCGTTCGGGAACCCGAGCTGGGCCCCGAGGGTAACTCCCCGGGCGGCGCCGGCATTGATGATGGGGAGGCCCGGGGCCTGGGCCCGGAGCGGCCCGGCGGCCAGGGCCACCACCCCCGCCACCACCGGGCCGACCCGCCGGAAATGCCTAACGAAGGACCGCAATGCTGATCCCGATGCCGTCGTAGTCGCCCAGGCCGCCGCTCACCCGGAGGTCGAACCGGCGGTTGAACGTGATGTCGACGCCGAGGCCAACCCCGAACAGGAGCCGCCCGTCACCGTCGCCGAATCGGGGTGCGAGCACCGGATGGAAGTAGGGGACGAACTCGATGTCGGAATCCTCGAGCTGAATCCGGCGCCCGAGCGACAGCCCGATCGGCACGAACGCCTGCGAAAAGCCGCCCCCGAACCGCCCGCCGATCCCGGCCGTGAACGCGCCATCGAGCGGGAATTCGGTCGAATGGTCGATGACCCGGGTCCGGAAGTCGATGCCAGCCAGGAACTGGGTGTCCGACGCCCCGTTGTCCGCGAACCCGCCGCGGAATCCGATGTCGTAACGGCGCTGCCCGAACCGGTAGAAGCCCTCGAGCGCGACGCCCGGGCCCGGGTCGGAAATCGAGGCCCCGAATTCGATCCGATTGAAGGGCCGGTAGGGCGAGAGAAATACCGGCGTGGCGGTGGACTGGGCGACCAGCGGAAGGGCGACCGACGACAACACCACGGCGATGGCGAGTGCCTTGCGAACCACGGGAGTCTCCTCGAGTTGCGCGCCGGCGGTTACGCCGGCGCAACCTGTTCCGCGACCACGCGAACCCGGTTAGAGACGACTTGCAGGAAGCCGCCCTGCACAGTGAAACGGTGCTCGACACCCCCGTGTTTCACCGTGAGCAGGCCGCGCCCGAGGAGGGTCATGAACGGCGCGTGGTTGGCGAGGATGCCGACCTGACCGTCATAGGCCGGCGCCATGACGGCGTCGGCCTCACCCTGGAACACCGAGGCTTCGGGACCGATGACGGTGACCTGCATCAGGCGCTCGCCAGCTTCTTGGCCTTCTCGACCGCATCGTCGATGCCGCCGACCATGTAGAAGGCCTGCTCCGGCAGGTGGTCGAACTCACCCGCCAGGACCCGCTCGAAGCTCGCGACCGTCTCCTCGAGCTTGACGTACTTGCCCGGGAACCCGGTGAACTGCTCGGCCACGAAGAACGGCTGCGACAGGAAGCGCTGGATCCGGCGAGCCCGCGAGACGACCAGCTTGTCCTCTTCCGACAGCTCGTCCATCCCGAGGATCGCGATGATGTCCTGGAGCGCCTTGTAGCGCTGGAGGGTCCGCTGCACGCCGATCGCGACGTTGTAGTGGCGCTGCCCGACGTACTGCGGGTCGAGGATCCGGCTCGACGAGTCGAGCGGGTCGACCGCCGGATAGATCCCAAGCTCCGAGATGGCCCGGTTGAGCACCACCTGGGCGTCGAGGTGCGCGAAGGCCGTGGCCGGCGCCGGGTCGGTCAGGTCGTCGGCCGGCACGTAAATGGCCTGCACCGAGGTGATCGAGCCGTTCTTCGTCGAGGTGATCCGCTCCTGGAGGTCACCCATCTCGGTGGCCAGGGTCGGCTGGTAACCGACCGCGCTCGGCATCCGGCCGAGGAGGGCCGACACCTCCGAACCCGCCTGGGTGAACCGGAAGATGTTGTCGACGAAGAGGAGCACGTCCTGCTTCTCGATCTCGCGGAAATACTCTGCAACGGTCAGCCCGGTCAGACCGACCCGGAGCCGGGCGCCCGGCGGCTCGTTCATCTGGCCGTAGATCAGGGCGACCTTGTCGAGAATGTTGGCTTCCTTGAACTCGAGGTAGAGGTCGTTCCCTTCACGGGTCCGCTCGCCCACGCCGCAGAAGACCGACTTGCCGCCGTGCGCCGAGGCGACGTTGTTGATCAGCTCCTGGATGACGACCGTCTTGCCGACGCCGGCGCCGCCGAAGAGACCGATCTTGCCGCCCTTCACGAACGGGGCGATCAGGTCGATGACCTTGATGCCGGTCTCGAAGATCTCGGTCTTCGGTTCGAGGTCGACGAACTTCGGCGTCGGCCGGTGGATCGGCCACCGCTCGACCGAAGCCGGGATGTTGTCGCCGCCGTCGACCGGCTCGCCGAGGACGTTGAGGATCCGGCCCAGCGGGGCGGTCCCGACCGGCACCGTGATGGTGGAGCCGGTGTCGACGACCTTCATGCCCCGGGTCACGCCGTCGGTCGAACTCATCGCGACCGCGCGGACCATGTTCTGGCCGATGTGCTGCTGCACCTCCACCACCAGGCGGATCGGGATCGCCGCCTTGGCGTCCTCGAGGGTCAGGGCGTTGTAGATCTCCGGCAGACGGCCGGGCTCGAATTCGATGTCGACGACCGGGCCGATGACCTGGACGACGGTGCCGAGATTCTGGGTCGCGGTAGCAGTCATGATCTCTCCGTTAGCCTTCGAGCGCCGCCGCGCCACCCACGATCTCGGAGATCTCCTGGGTGATTTGCGCCTGACGGCCCTTGTTGTAAGCGGTTTTCAGTGCCTTGAGGATTTCGCCGGCATTGTCGGTGGCGTTCTTCATGGCGGTCCGCCGAGCGCCATGCTCGCCGGCCGCGGTTTCCACCAGGCCCCGATAGACGGCGTTGCGGACGTACAGCGGCAACAGGTTCTCGAGAATCGCGTCCGGCCCCGGCTTGAGCAGGTAGTCCGGGCGGACCTTGCTGCCCTTGGCCGGCGTCTCGACCGGGAGGACCCGGGTGAGCGTCGGCGGGGTCGAGATGGCGCTGTTGAACTTGGCGTGGACCAGATCGACGCTCGCCACGAGGCCCGCGGCGTAGTCGGCCATCAGCGGATCGACCAGGCTGGCCGCGTGCTCCGCGGTCGGCCGGTCGCCGATGTCCTGACGATCGGCCTTCAGGTTCTTGCCGATGTACTTGAGGAAGCCCGCGCCCTTCTTGCCGGCGCAGTGGAACTCCACCACGTAGCCCTGAGCCTCGAGTTCCTCGGCCCGCTTCCGGGCCTCGCGGATCAGGTTGGCGTTGAAGGCGCCGCAGAGGCCCCGGTTCGAGGTCACCAGGATGATCGCGGCGCGGGTCGGGCCGCCCTTGGCGGGCGGGGCCGGACGCCGGAGGAGCGGAAACCGCTCCATCAGCTCGGCCGTGACCAGGTCCGCGATCGTCTCGCGGAGCGCCTGGGCGTACGGCCGAGCGGCGACGACCCGATCCTGGGCCCGCTTCAGCTTGGAGGTCGCGACCAGCTCCTGC
>JAEUJH010000786.1 GCA_016794825.1 Gemmatimonadota bacterium | reverse complement strand
GGCCAGTCGGTGCCGGTCAAGGTGCTGGTGGCGCTGCTCCTGATCGGTCTCTGGGCCTTCTTCATCCAGACCGCGCGACGGTCGATCGGGTGGAAGGGCGCCATCCTGGTGCTCGGCATCATCGGCGCCCTGGTCTGGGCCCTGATCGACTGGCAGGTGCTCAATCCGAACAGCAGCCGCGCCATCGGCCACGTGGTGCTGGTGGCGCTGGCGGTGGTGCTGGCGCTCGGGATGAGCTGGTCCCACCTGAGCCGGAAGCTCTCGGGTCAGGTGGATACCGACGACATCAACTAGGGGTCAGCCGGTCGGGCCGGAGGGGCGGTGGGTTTCCGAAGGTGCACCGTGGCCGCCACCGTGGCTCAGCTTGATGGCGCCGGCCACGAGGGCGGTGCCGAGGGCCAGGTAGAGCAGGTCGAGCGGCGACTTGAAATCGGCCCGGAGCGCGTAGGCAAAGAACTTCACCACCAGGATCAGCAGCACCACCTTGGCGAGCCGATCCTTGAGATCGTCGAGGCTCCGGATCAGGAGCAGGCGCGAGGCGAACTCCGATCCCTCGGCCGCGTCGATCCGACTCACGAACAGCTCGTAGAGGCCGAGGGCAAAGATCAGCATGATGGCGCCGAGGAGGTAGCCGTCGACCACCTCGACCACGGCGCGGATGATTTCGGCGCGAAGATAATCCATGCCCTCCGCGCCGGGCGTGAACGTCAGGGTCTTGGCGGCGATGCCCACCACGTCGACCGTGGCCACGTAGAACATCGCGAAGGAGACGAAGAGACTCGCCACCACCGCGACGATGACCACCAACCGGCTGCCCCAGAGCAACCGTTCGAAGCTCCGCTCGACCGACATCACGCGCTCCCGTCTGTAGTTCGCCCCGCCCCGCCCCGACCGAACGCCAGTCGTCCGGCTCCCCGGAACACTCGAATCGTCAGCCAGACCACCGCCGCGATCGCCACCAGCGGCAGGAGGATTGCCAGGGCGGCCACGATCGTCGCGCCGATCCACTCGATCGTGGCCACGACCGGGTTGGCGACCCCGCCGGTGGTGGCCGTCGATTTGACCCGGAGCAGCACCGTGGCGCCCTGGAAGAGTCCGGCCGCCCCGCCGCCCCCGATGATCGCGATGGCCCAGCGAACGACGGGAGGAAGGTCGGTGACCACCGCGCCGGTCGCAAGGATCCCCGCGATGACGGCCGCCGGCGTGGCGATCGTGTCGAGCACGTGGTCGAACCAGGGCAGGTAGTAGGCGGCCACTTCCGCGAGCATGGCCGTGCCGAGCGCGATGGCCGCGGGGCCGGTGGCGAGCCACGCGAACGAGTCGGTCACCGCCACCTTGCCGGTCAGCGCGGCCAGCGAAAGCCCGAACAGGGGGACGAACACCCGGAACCCCGCCGCGGCGGCGAGTCCGAGGCCGACGGCCACGCTGAGCAACGTCTCGCTCATGCCTCGCCCCGGGCCTCGCGCTCGAACCGATTGTCGCGGTAGTAGTGGGCGCCGCGGAGCCGGGCCGCCACGCTGGCGAGCCCGTAGACCAGCGGGAACAGGACGCCCCAGCGCTGATACTGGGCGACGTGGATCCGCTCGTGGGCGCGGGTGGCTTCCAGGGTGGGCCGGTCGACGGCCAGGACCGCGTGGCCCAGGGTGATCGCGGCCACCTGGAAGTCGGGCCCGAGCCGCGGCAGGCCCCGGCGGAGCAGGCCGCCCCAGAGTTCGAGCACGCCGGTGTGGACCGCCGCGCCGCCACCGGTGACCACGACCAGCGGCGTCAGCACGGCCGCCAGCAGGGTCCAGGGCGCGGCCCAGAGGTAGCCCAGCACAGCGCGCGGCGTCATCGCGCGCCGGCCGAGTTCCTGATCACGGCTCGGATGGCGTCGGTCCAGCCGGGCGCGTCGCTGGGCGGAACGAACGACCAGACCTCGCGGCCCCGACCCGACCCGGCGGTGATCCGGACCCGCTCGGCCTCGCGGTGCACCTGGTAGACCCGGCGACTGGCCGGGGTGATCTCGATTCCGACCTTGTCGTTCTTGTGGATCAGGACGGTGCGGTCGGTCACCACGATCGAGGCGATCCGGTTTTCCCAGCCGGCGTCGTCGGTAAACCGGAACGTCAGGTTGGCGGCGCGGAAGCGGACCCCCTCGGCCACGAGCGCGGAATCCCGCGCGGGGTCGAGCCGGCTGGTATCGGGCGCCGCGCAGCCGCCGAGGGCCAGCGCGAGGCCGATCGTCCAGAGCAGCCGGGCGGGTCGCGTCATCGCGGATTGGCGCGAATGAACAGGGCCACCACCCGGGCCAGTTCAGGACCCTGATCTTCCTGGAGAAAATGTCCCGCGCCGGTGATCGTGACGTGCGGCTGCCCCTGTGTTCCCGGAACCAGCTTCTGGAAGACCCGTTCGCCGCCGGCCATGATCGGGTCGCCGTCGCTGAACGCGGTCAGGAACGGCTTGGTCCACCGACGGAGCACCTCCCAGGCCGCCAGGTTGGCGGGTACCGCGGGGTCCTCGGGCGTGGAGGGAACGAGCATCGGGAAGGCGCGCGCGCCGGCCTGGTAGGTCGGATCGGGGAACGGCGCGTCGTAGGCGGCGGCTTCGGCCGGGCTGAGGCCGTTGACGGTCCCCTTGCCGACGATCTTGCCCGCCACGAAATCAGGGACCTTCTGAGAGTATTCCTGCCACTGGAAGAAGGCCGGGTTGAGCTTGGCGCTCCCGTTGGGCAGGCCGGTGTTGGCCGCCACGATCCGGGCAAAACGTTCTTCCAGCTCGGCGGCCACTCGGAGCCCGATCAGGCCACCCCAGTCCTGGCCCACCAGGGTAATCCCGTCGAGGTCAAGCGAGTTGACGAATCGTTTGACGATGTCGACGTGGAAGGCGTACGAATACTGGTCGCGGTTGACCAGCTTGTCCGAACGTCCGAAGCCCACCAGATCGGGCGCGATGGCGCGGAGCCCGGCGGAGGCGAGCACCGGGATCATCTTCCGATAGAGGTACGACCAGGTCGGCTCGCCGTGGAGCAGGAGCACGATCTCGCCGTCGCGGGGTCCTTCGTCGACGTAATGGATCCGGAGCCCGTCGACCTCGAGGTAGTGGGGCTCGAACGGAAAGTCGGGCAGGTTGGCGAACCGCTCGTCGGGCGTGCGGATCTTCGGGCGGCTGGTGCGCGTGGCGGCCGGCACCCCGCGGACGAACGCGATGAAGTCGGTCGACGCCGGGACCCGGCCGGCCGCCCGGAGGCCGGTGGCGATCTGGCCGCGATGGTAGGCGCCGTGGAGTGCCACGTGGAGCAGGATGTCCTGGACCCCGTTGGTGAAGGTCTGCCCGGCGGTGTTGGTGTAGGTCACGTCGCGGTCGAGATCGGCCGGTTTGAGACTCGCGACGAACTTCCGGAGCCGGTCGACGTTCTCGGCGGCGAGGAGGGCGGCCTGGTCGAGCGAGAGCGTGGGCCAGACCGCCACCGCCGTGGCCTTGGCCTCGAGCCGGGTCTGCCAGATGTGCTCGGCCGCCACGAGGTGACCGAACAGCTCGATCGAGCGGGGGTCGGCCCCGTCGGCGGCGCGGAGCGATTCGATGACCCGGGTGTTGGCCCACTCCAGGTGGTCGACGAGGCGGGCGAGATGGTCCATGTTTCGGGGTCGTCCTGGCGATCGTGGGGTGGCGTGCCGCATCTGGAACGGGTTCGACTCAAATCTATCGCCGCCGGGGCCCGAGCCGGTTTTCCCTTTACCGTGCCGGTCGTGGCGGGGTTGACCGAGGTGTCGGTCGACGCGCCGGTTACCTGCTTCGTCGGCGAGAACGGGTCCGGCAAGTCGACCCTGCTCGAGGGCATCGCGCTGGCGGCCGGGCTCCCGACCGTCGGCTCGGACGACGCGGCGCGCGACCCGTGGCTCGAGTCCCAACGGAAGCTGGCCCGGGCCCTGACGCTGGTGTGGCGGCAGCGGACCCGCCGCGGCTTCTTCCTCCGAGCGGAGGACTTCTTCGGCTTTCAGCGGCGGCTGGCGCGCGAGCGGGCGGAGCTCGAGAGCCGCCTCGAGGAGGTCGACCGCGACTACCAGGATCGGTCCGATCTGGCGCGCGGCCTGGCCCGCGGCCCGGCCGCCGCCTCGCTGGCGGACATGGACCGTCGCTACGGCGCCGATCCGGACGCCCGCTCCCATGGCGAGGCGTTTCTCCAACTGTTCAAGGCGCGGTTCGTGCCGGGAAGCCTGATCCTCCTCGACGAGCCCGAAGCGGCCCTGTCGCCCCAGAACCAGCTCGGCTTGGTGGCGATGATCCTGGCGATGGTGGAGGAGGGGGCCCAGTTCGTCATCGCCACCCACTCACCGATCGTGCTGGCGGTGCCGGGCGCGCGGCTGCTCTCGTTCGACGGCGGGAAGGTCGAGGAGACGCGCTACGACGCCCTCGGCCACGTCCAACTGACCCGCGACTTCCTCAACGATCCCGAGCGGTTCCTCCGGCGGCTCCGGTAGCGGGCCGGGTGGCCCGCCTCAGCTGGTCGGCGAGAACGG
>JAEUJH010000777.1 GCA_016794825.1 Gemmatimonadota bacterium | reverse complement strand
CCTGCTCGTTGCCGCCGCGCTTGCCGCGTGCGCTCCCGACACGCCCGGCGGCTCGCCCGCCGGCACCCCCGCTCCGCCCGCCGCGCCGTGGACCCTCGAGGCGGTGTCCCCGGACACCGCCGACGGGATCCGGATCCTGGTCCTCCACGACATGGAGGGACTCTCGGGCCAGAGCGACCCCGCCACCTTCGACTTCGGGTCGCCGGTCTATCCCAAGGGCCAGGAACTCCTCGTCGGCGACATCAACGCCGTCGTGGCCGGCCTCTACGACGGCGGCGCCACCGAGGTCCACGTCGTGGACGGCCACGGCAGCGGCAATCCGGACCCCGACGTCCGTCGCGACCTGCTCGATCCCCGGGCCACCCAGCTGATCCGGGATCAGGAGTTCGATGCCTATTTCGACCTGGTGACGCCGAAGGCGTACGATGCGGTCGCCGTGGTCGGAATGCACGCCAAGACCGGAAGCCGCGGGTTCGCCTCCCACACACTGACGCTCGGCATCGGGCTGGTCATCAACGGGCAGTCGATCACCGAGACCGAACTGGTCGGGCTCTCCTGGGGACGGCAGGGCATACCGGTCATCTTCGGTTCCGGCGACGACCGGTTGGCCGCGGACCTGGCCGGGATGGATTGGATCGAGTTCACCACGGTCAAGAAGGCCACCGCCGCCGACAGCGCCGAGCCCCGCCCGATCGAGGAGGCTCGGGCCGAGCTGACCGCCAAGGCTCGGAAGGCGGTCGAGAACCTCAAGGCCGGCCGGGCCAAGGCCATGCGGGTCTCGCTGCCCCTGGTGGCCGGGCTCAAGGCGGTGCCGCCGGCCAATCTGGCCATGCTCGAGGGGATCCCGGGCATCGCCTATCGCGACAGCACCCTGAGCTTCCCGGCCGACTCGATGCGGCATGCCTATGACGTGTTCGAGAAGCTCGTTGGCGTCGCCGCCACGGGATACATGGGCACGCTTCGCCGCGGCCTCCGCGCCGACCCGGCCGGCGGGAAGATCATGGAGCGATTCTCCACCGATCTCTCGAAGGAGTGGTTCGACTACGAGTCCGGCCGATGGCGGGCGCCGACGCCGCCCGTGCCGGCCGCCGGGCGGAAGTACCACGGATACCGTTGAGCTCCGGGACCGACGACGCGCCGCCCGGTCGACCGGGGGGGCGTAAGGAGCAAGCGCGCCAGCCTCTGCCGGAATGGACCGGCGAGCGGGTCGAGTACATCGAACCGAGTCAGGTGGCCCGGAGTTTCGGGTACGATGTCTACGCCCGCGAAACCTCGGCCGAGATTCTGGGACTCGCCAAGGCGGCCGTCGGATGCGTCCTCGGTGCCGGCCGAAGGCCGACGTCAGGATCGCGAGGGTGGATCCTCGCCACGTCTACGCGGGGATGGACCTTCCCCATCGGTTCGCGATCATGCTCGCGATCCCGATGGCCTACCCGGAGATGCGACACGCCGCCACGTTCCGTCACATCACCGAGGTGATGCGGACCTACGTCGCCGTCGGCCGGGCGGCGGTAGCGGTCGCGACATGGCTCCAGGATCGAGGGCACGACGCGCGGCCCCACTCCCTCCGATTCGAGCAGCTCAACATGATCCCCCATGCGGTCGCGGCGGGGCTCGGCGAGATGGGCAAACACGGATCGCTGATCCACCGGACCCTGGGAAGTTCGTTCCGACTGGCTGCCGTCACCACGGACCTGCCGCTCGCCATCGACGGACCCGAAGACCACGGGGTCGAGCGACTCTGTGCCAATTGCGCCATGTGCGTCAGCTACTGTCCAGGCGAGGCCCTCGGCCATGAGAAGGCGGTCATCCGCGGCGACGAACCTTGGTTCGTCGACACCGAGCGGTGCGCCCCGTACTGGGGAAGCCACCATGCCTGCGGCGTCTGCCTGGCCGTCTGCCCGTTCAACGCCCGGGGCTTCGACGGTGCCTTCAAGTCGGAGCTGACCGCGTTGGTCCGCGCGAAGCCGGCCCCGGAGTGGAAGGCGGAACTCCAGGCGACGCTCGAGGAGCCGTGGGCCACGGTCGACCCGCCAACGGTCCGGGAGCCCGGGTGGCGCAACCAGGTTCGCCGCCGGGCCGATCTGACCGACCTCATCCACGGCATCCCCCGCGAGGGCCTGCCGGCCGAGATCTATCGAATCCGTGAGCTGATGGGGCTGCGGGTCG
>JAEUJH010000691.1 GCA_016794825.1 Gemmatimonadota bacterium | reverse complement strand
TAGATCGTTCCGCCCCGGGCCTCGACCGCCCGCGCCAGACCCCGCACCAGCTTGGCGGGGTGGATCGCGGCGCAATGCCCGACATAGGTCCCGCCGAGCACGCCGCTCGCCGCGATCCGCGCCGTGGCCTCCGCCGCGCTCAGGAGCCGCACGGTTCCCTCGCCGATGCCCCACGCCCGGGCGGACTCCACCTCCGCCCGCGCCCGGGCCCACTGGGCCGGATTCCGCGCCACCGAGACGTAGCCACCCCGCTGGAAATCGCAGTCGATGCCCGCCGCGGCCGCCACCCGGCCGACCTCATCGACGGAGCGGTCGAGCACTTCCTGAAGCCGACCGACGGCGGCGCGACCCGCCTCCCGGGCGACCCGCTTCCAGCTGGCCGGGAAGATGCTGGAACACCAGCCCCCGTTCCGCCCGGACGCCCCGAACCCCGCCACCTCCCGCTCGATGATCGCGATCCGGAGCGCGGGCTGCCGCTCGAGCAGATACCAGGCCGTCCAGAGGCCCGTGTACCCGGCGCCGACGATCGCCACGTCCACGGTCCGGTCGCCGGGGAGCGGGGGGCGCGGCACGAACGGGTCGCCCGCGGTCTCGTGCCACAGGCTCAGCGACGGATAGTCACCCATGGAGTCCGAACCTATCACGGCTTCTGAAAAAAGCTACTAGGGACTAAGTTCTGTCGGAACACTCCCCGAGCCGTCGAGAGAACCATGCTTCGTCGTCCGTTCGTCGCCCTCGCGCTGACGCTGGCCGCCTGCGCGCCCGCTCCCAAGCCGGCCGCGCCGACCGATCAGCTGGCCGCCGACCTCACCGCCCTCCTCGACTCCGCCTTGGCCGCCACGCCGGGCCTTCCCGGCGCCATGCTCCGGGTCGAGGCGCCGAGCCTCGGGTTCGTCTGGAGCAAGGCGGTCGGACTCTCCGAACGGGCCACCGGCGACTCCCTCCGGGTCGAACAGCCACTGCGCGTGGCCAGCAACACCAAGACCTACGTCGCCGCCGCCATCCTCCGGCTGGTCGAGACCGGCAAGCTCGGTCTCGACGCGCCGATCGCGCCGCATCTCCTCCCCGCGTCGATCGCCACGCTCAAGGCCGACGGCTATCGACCCGACCGGATCACCGTCCGGATGCTCCTCCAGCACACCAGCGGGATCTTCGACTACGCCACCACGGGGGTTGGCGGGTCGGGCATGGCGCTCTACGGCCCCTTCTTCGAGCGGATCCTCACCGACCCGACCCACCGGTGGACCCGCGCCGAGCAGCTGGCGCTGGCCATGACCACCGGCGACCCCTACGGCCAGCCCGGCGAGAAGTACCACTACAGCGACACCGGCTACAACCTCCTCGGCGAGATCCTCGAAACCGTCACCGGCCAGCCGATGCAGATGGCCGTCCGCGAGCTGCTCGATTTCGGCAAGCACCGCCTGACCACCACCTGGTTCGAAACCCTCGACTCGATACCAACCGGGTCCCTGCCCCGGGTCCATCAGTATCTCGACTCGCTCGACACCAACGCCTTCGATGGCTCGATCGATCTCTACGGCGGCGGGGGCCTGATGGCCAACCTCGAGGATCTGGCCCGCTTCTATCGCGCCCTGCTCCGGGGCGATGTGTTCGCCGAACGGGCCACCCTCGACTCGATGCTGGTGATGTCGCCCCAGAGCATTGGTGAGGGCGGAGGCTACGGAATGGGAATCGGGCGGGCCCAGTACGGCGACGTGCTCTGCTACGGCCATGGCGGCTTCTGGGGGACCGCGGCCCGCCACTGCCCCGCCCTCGATCTCACGGTCACGGCGGCCGTCAACAGCACCACCGCCCGCGCCGCGCTGGCCGCCATCGTCCAAGGTGCGATCACGCGCACCGCGGTGGCGCTGGCATCGAAACCATAGCGCCCTGAGGGCTCAGGAGCGCGGAAGGCTTCAGGGTTTGGCGGGTGCCACGTTCCCGATGTCGCTCAGCACCCGCCAGACCCCGTCGGGATCGCGTCGCCACACCACGACGTACCGACCCTCCGACGTCACCGGCCGGCCGGCGCTGTCCGCCACCGTGGCGCTCCACCGGCCAATCTCGAGCGCGTACCCGTCACCCAGTGGCCGGACCAGGTCGGTCGAATCGTATCGCGCGAGGACCTGGCCGCCGCCGAACCGCGCCTCGGTGATCCGCCGCTTGGCCTCACGCCCGCGGATGATCTCGGTGGCCGTCGGCGAGGTGACGTCCTCCGCATAGAGGGCCGCGACCGCGGCCGCATCCTGACGGAGCATGGCGGCCTGGTGCTCTGCGTTGGCCGCGTCGATCGCCGCGCGGACCTCTGGCGCCACCGTGTCCGGCGCGGCGGCGGGAGGTTGCCGGCACGCCAACAGCCCCAACGACAGCGCGACCCCGAACGCCGCCCGGACGCGTCCGGCGCCCTCACGAACCGGCGTCACGGGGTCTCCTGGATCATCCGGTACCCCTTCGGAGGCTCCTGCCCGAGCAACCACCGGACGAAATAGTCCCAGCTCCGTCGGATCGCGTAGTCGGGATAGGCGTGGCCGACGTCCGGCAGCAGCAGCAGGTCGAAGTCCTTCTCCGCCTTGACCAGCGCGTCGACCAGCCGCATCGTCTGCGCGGGATGGACGTTGGTGTCCATGTCACCATGAATCAGGAACAGCTTGCCCTTGAGGTTCCCGGCCAGGAGGTAGTTGGCCTGGCTCTCGAAGTTGTCCCGCCCGGTCGCGCTGTCCTTCTTGAACCGCCCCTGATACTTCTCGCCCCAGTCCGAGGTGTAGCTCCGGTTGTCGTGGTTGCCGGCGATCGAGACGGCCACCTTGAAGAAGTCGGGAAACCGGAGGATGGCGCCGGTCGACGAGAACCCGCCGCCCGAAACACCGTAGATGCCCACCCGATCGAGGTCGAGGAACCGATAGCGGGCCCCCAACTGCTTGATGACGGCCACGTGGTCGGCGATGCCGTTGTCGCCCATGTTGCCGTAGTAGAAGTCGTGGAATGCCTTGGAGCGGGTCGGGGTGCCGAGCGAGTTGACCTGGACCACGACGAAGCCAAGTTCGGCCAACGCGGAGTTGTTTCCGTCGACGGTGTAGCCCCAGTTGAACACGCTGCCGACCTGCGGTCCGGGGTAGATGTGATCGATCACCGGATACGACTTGGTGGTGTCCATCCGGCTCGGCCAATAGATCAGGCCGTGGAGATCGGTCTGGCCGTCGCGGGCCTTGGCGGTAAACGGCGTGGGTGGCCGCCACCCCGCCGCCATCAGCTGGGTCGGATCGGCGGTCTCGAGCGCCAGGGCCTTCCGGCCATCGAGCGTGCTCCGCAGGGTCACCACCGGCGGCAGGTCGGTGCGGGAGTGCACGTCGATGAAGTACTTCCCCGTCGGGATCGGATAGATGAGGTGCTGTCCCGGCTCCGGCGTCAGCAGCGTCGGGGCCGACCCGTCGGCGTTGATCCGCCAGTACTGGCCGTGGTACGGGTTGGTGCTGTCGCGCCCCGCCGCCACGAAGAAGATCTGACCGGAAACCGGATCGACCTGCCGGACCCGGTCGACCAGCCACGATCCGCTGGTGAGCTGGCCCAGGACCTGTCCCTGATCGGAATAGCGGTACAGGTGGCCCCACCCGTCCCGCTCCGACCACCAGAGCGCCTCCTTGCCCCCGGCCAGGATCCGCCAGTTGCCCGTGAAGACGCCGCTCGCGTTCTCGAGGAACGTCGACGTCGACTCGGCCACCACCCGATGCGGGACCCCGGTGGCGGGTTCGACCCAGAACAGTTCGACCTTCTTGTTGGCCCGCGCGGCGACGGTCAGGAACACGCGATCGGACCCGGGCGCCCACTGCACCTGGTCGGCCTCGGTCCACCCGAACGTCCGATTGGGCTGCGGCGGCAGCGCAACTTTGGTGACCGTCTTGGCGGCGACGTCGACCAGATGGAGTTCCGCGGTGGTGAGGACGCTGTCTTCCGGCACCGCCATCGGATACAGGAACAGCTTGGGCCGGATGGCCGTCGACGAGTAGATCGGCATCCGCCCGACCCGACGTTCGTCGAGCCGCATGATGGCAATCCGCCTCGAATCCGGCGACCACACCAGCGCCGGCCGCCGCCGGGCCGCCGTATCGGCCGGCGGGGTCTCCGGCGAGACCAGCCCGTACTGATAGCCCGGCATCCCGTCGGTGGTGAGTTGGACGGAATCCCGGGCGGCGCCGGCCACCGCCGCGCGGCGCACCCAGAGGTTGCCCCGATCGACGTACGCCTCCCACCGCTTGTCCGGCGAGGGCACGGCCCAGGCCGGGGTGTCGGTGGAGAGCGTATCGCCTTTGACGCAGCGATACTGGGTCAAATCGCATTCGTAACGCTTGGTCCCGACCCGAAACGCGATCGACTGTTCGCCATTGGTGAACTCGAACGTCCGGAAGGGCAACTTGGTGGGCTGAAACGCCGTGTCGCCGGCCACCGACATGGCCGCCGCCAGCCGCCCGTTGTCGAACAGATTCCGGCGCGTCAGGCGCGCCGGATCGACCAGGACGAATTCCCGGCCGCGGGCAGTCTCGACGGAATACCAGAACCGGGTGCTGTCCGCCAGGAACCGGGGCGTTCCGAGCCCGAGGAACCCGATCCAGTCGGGATAGTTCCGGAGGTGGCGAGCGGCGACGCGGATCTGGTCCGCGCGATGGTAGTCGACCTGGGCCACCACGGCGCTGGCGGGCGCGAGCAAACCAAGCAGGCAGACGAGACGAGTCGACCCGATGACGGAACGAAGGGACATGAGGGCTTTAGGACCAAGGTGGGCGTTCTGGGAGACGACGGGGCCAGGACTAATGATAGCCCCGATTCGTCGACCCGACACCCGTCACCGCCGAACCGCCGCGTCGGTCGTCGACGCCCCGGCCGCCTACTCGCTCCTGAGCGCGGAGCTGGGATCGGCCCGCGCTGCCCGGACCGCCGGCATGGCGCTGGCGCCAACCGCCACCGCCAGCAGAACGGCCACCACCACCCCATACGTGACCGGATCCCGGGGCGATTGCTGATAGAGCAGCGGCTCGATCCAGCGAGACGCGATCAGCGCGGTAGCCAGACCGATGGCGGTCCCGCTCCCAGCCAGCCGGAGTGAGCGGCTCACGACGAGGCGAGCCAGGTCCGGCGCCCGCGCGCCCAGGGCACTCCGCACCCCCAGTTCCTGCCGACGCCGGGCCACGTCGTAGGTGATGACGCCGTAGAGGCCCACCGCGGCCACCAGCAGTGCCAGCCCGCCGAACGCCGCGAACATCGTCGCCCCGACGCGCCAGGAGCGGCGTTCGCCCTCGATCAGGCTCTCGAGGGTGCGGGTGTTCACGTAGGCATCGCCCGGCATTTCGCGCTGCAGCGCCAGGCGGATCGGCTCGAGTTGGGCTTCCGGGGCCCCCCGGACCCGCACCAGCACGGCCTCGGGCAGTTGCCCGCTCTGCGAGATCGGGAGGTAGTACCGGAACCGCTTGTCGTTCGTGAGACTCCCCTGGAACGCGTTCTCGGCGACGCCGATGACCGTGGTGCACGGCATGCTGTCGACCCCGACGATCATGCACTGGCCGATCGCGTCGCGGCCCGGCCAGAGGATCGCGGCCATGGCCTCGCTCACCACCGCGACCCGCGGGCTGCCCTCGCGATCGGCCTCGGTAAACGGTCGGCCCCGCAGGACCCGAGTCCCCATCGTCGCGAAGTACTCGGGAGTGGCGGCCTGAAACGTGAAGCGACCCAGCCGACGGACCGAGTCGACGCCGGGCACCCGGAGATAGGTGCTCGAACTGCTCCAGAA
>JAEUJH010000683.1 GCA_016794825.1 Gemmatimonadota bacterium | reverse complement strand
CCGACCCGTGAGGACTACGCGGCGATGATCACCGCCGCGCTGCGGCACCAGTTGGCGCTCGGCATTACCAGCACCACCGACGCGGGCGTCGCGCCGGTCCTGCTCGACTGCTATCGGGAACTCGATCGGGAGGACGGTCTCCCCTCACGGGTCAACGTGATGGCGCTCCGCAAGGTCGACGGCCTCGGCGTGGTCCCCCTTCCGGAGCCCGTCGCCACCGACCGGCTCCGGATCGACACCGCCAAGTTCCTGGCCGACGGCGGCCTGAGCGGCGCCACCGCGGCACTCTCGGTTCCCTACCGCCACGCCGACACCCGCGGCGTCCTCCGGTTTTCCGACGACGAATTGACCGCCCTGGCCGGCGAGGCCCACCGGGCCGGCTTCCGGATCGCCATTCACGCCATCGGCGACGTCACCATCGACCAGATCCTGGCGCTGTACGAGCGACTCGGGCCGGGCCCTCACCGCCACCGGATCGAACACCTCGGCCTGCCCGACCGCGCCCAGCTCGACCGGGCCGCGCGCCTCGGCGTCATTGCGGTGCCCCAGAGCGTGTTCCTGCCGTCGCTCGGCCGGAACTTCCGGGCCTATCTGCCCGACGGCTTCCTGCCCCGGTGCTATCCGATCCGGATGATGATCGATGCCGGGCTGACCGTGGCCCTGTCGTCCGACGCTCCGGTGGTCGACGACGACGACCCGCTCCTCGGCATCCGCGCCGCCGTCGACCGGCTCGACGACGCCGGCGAACCGATCGCGGCCGACCAGGCCATTTCGGCGGCCGAGGCGCTCTGGTCATATACCATGGGCGGCGCCCTCGCCTCCGGCGACGCCGAGAACCGGGGCAGCGTCACGCCCGGCAAGTGGGCCGACTTTGCCGTGCTGGCGGACAATCCGCTGGCGGTGCCCACGGCCGCCATTCCCTCCTGTCGGGTCCGGGCCACCTGGCTCGCCGGCCGGCTCGTCCACGAAAGCACCTCATGACCTACCGCTATCAGCAGCTCATCGACGGCTCCTGGTCCGACGCCGACCGCGGCGGCACCTGGGACGTGATCGACCCGGCCACCGAAGAGGTGATCCGCACCGTGCCCTTCGGCGGTCGCGCCGACGCCGACGCCGCCATCGACGCCGCCGACCGGGCCTTCCGGTCGTGGTCGCGGCGGACGCCGTGGGAACGGGGAGCCATTCTCCTCGAAGCGGCCCGGCTGATGCGGGCCCGCGCCGATCAGCTCGCCGCCACGACGGTCAGCGAAAGCGGCAAACCGCTGCCCCAGGCCCGGGGCGAGTGGCTGGTGGCGGCGGATCTGTTCGAGTGGTACGCCGAGGAGGGCAAGCGGGCGTATGGCCGGACCATCCCGTCGCGGGTGGCCTCGAAGCGAATGACCGTCCTCCGCCAGCCGTTAGGCACCGTCGGCGTCATTACGGCGTGGAACTTCCCCGCCTACAACCCGGCCCGGTCCTGGGCCGCGGCCCTGGCGGCCGGATGTACCGTGGTGGGGCGCTGCTCCGAGTTCACGCCCCTGACCGGGATGGAGATGGCCAACATCCTGGTCGAAGCCGGCATGCCGGCGGGCGTGTTCAACCTGATCAACGGCGACCCCGAGGCGCAGGGTCAGGCCATGCTCGACCACCCGGCCTGTCGAAAGATCAGCTTTACCGGCAGCGTCCGGGTCGGCAAGCTGCTCATGGACGGCGCTTCCCGCACCGTAACCCGGCTGTCCCTGGAACTCGGCGGCAACGCCCCGGTCCTGATCCTCCCGGACGTCGACGTCGATCAGGTCGTGGCCGGCTCGGTCGGCGCCAAGTTCCGCAACGGCGGCCAGGTCTGCGTCTCGCCCCAACGGTTCTTCGTCCATCGATCGATCCGCGACGAGTTCGCCGACAAGGCCGCGGCCCGGGTGGGCCGGCTCAAGGTCGGCCGCGGATTCGACAAGGAGACCCAGGTGGGGCCGCTGATCAACGCCCGCCAGCGCGACCGGGTCGAGACCCTCGTGTCCGACGCGGCCCGCCGCGGGGTGACCGTGCTGGCCGGCGGAAACCGGCCGGCGGACCTCCCCAAAGGCTACTTCTTCGAGCCGACGCTGCTCGCCGGCGTCACCCCGGAGTTGCCGGTCTATCACGAGGAGATCTTCGGCCCGGTCCTCCCGGTCATCGACTACGAGGATCTGGATCAGGTCATTGCCCTGGCCAACGCGACGCCCTACGGCCTGGCGGCCTACGTCTGGACCAACGACCTCAAGGCGGCGACCCGCGCCGCCGAGGGGCTCGAGTTCGGCATGATCGGCATCAACGAATGGGCTCCGCACGCCACCGAGGCCCCCTTCGGCGGGTGGAAGCAGAGCGGACTCGGCCACGAAAGTGGCAGCGAGGGGCTCGACGAATACCTCGAGACCAAACTCGTGTCGCTGGGCGGCCTGTGAAGCCGGGCGACCGCGATTTCGGTCTCGACCGCTCGATTTCCCGGCGCGATTTCCTCGACGGGGTGGCGGTGGCGCTCGGCGGAGCGCTCGCCGCGCCCGGTCTGGCCCAGGCCCAGGGGCCGGCGCCCTATCCGCCCGCCCTGACCGGACTCCGGGGCTCTCACGAGGGCGCGTTCGAGGCCTTTCATGCCCTCCGTGACGGCACCCTTGCCGTCGGGACCGGCCACGACACCGGCGAACGTTATGACCTGGTGATCGTCGGAGCCGGAATCAGCGGACTCGCGGCCGCCCACTATTTCCTCGCGGCCCACCCCCGGGCCCGGATCCTGATCCTCGACAACCACGACGACTTCGGCGGTCACGCCCGCCGGAACGAGTTTTCTCATGGGGGCCGAACCTGGATCGGCTACGGCGGCACCCAGTCGATCGACAGCCCCCTGCCCTACAGCCCCGTCGCCGCCGGCCTGATCGAGTCGCTCGGGATCGACGTGGCCAGCTATCGAACCGTCCTGGACGGCGGGCTCCATCGGTCGCTCGGACTCGACCGCGGCTTCTTCTTCGACCGCGAAACGTTCGGCGCCGATCGCCTGGTCCGAGGTGGCCCGACCGGTTCCGACGCGGAGCGGTTCCTGGCGGAGGCGCCGGTGTCACCCGCGGTCCGGCGTGACGTCCTCCGGCTCCAGTCCGAGCGGTTCGATCCGTGGCCCGGCCTGGATCCGGTCGCGCGCCGCCTCAAGCTGGCCCGGACGAGCTATGCCGAGTTCCTGACCAGCCACTGGCGCGTCGACCCCGGCGTGCTGCCGCTGTTCGACATCCGAACCCACGGGCTTTTCGGCGCGGGCATCGACGCCGTCCCCGCCCAGGATGCCTTCGGTCTCGGCTTGCCCGGCTTCCAGGGCATGGAGCTCGCGGCCGAACCCGGGCCCGGTCAGAACTACGACTCGATGGGCGGCGACCGGGCCGAGCCCTACTACTACCACTTCCCCGACGGCAACGCCTCGATCGCCCGACTGCTGGTGCGCCGGCTCATCCCCGGCGCGATCCCGGGAAAGACCGCTGCTGATGTCGTCACCGCCCGGGCCGATTACCGGCGGCTCGACCGCCCGGGGCAGCCGGTGCGGATCCGGCTGTCGAGCCCGGTGCTCTCGGTCCGGCACGACGGCCCCGCCGAGCAGGCCGGGGCGGTCCGGGTCACCTATCTGCAGGGAGCCGATCAGAAGACGGTCATCGCCGGCCAGGTGGTGCTGGCGTGCTGGCACACCGCCATCCCGCATCTCTGCCCGGAGCTGCCCGCCCCGCAACGGCAGGCGCTCGGCTTCGCGATCAAGGTCCCGCTGGTCTATACCAACGTCTTCGTTCGCCGGTGGACGGCGTTCACTCGACTCGGCGTCAGCGGCTACACGGCGCCGGCCGCGTGGCACCCGACCACCAGCCTCGACGCTCCCGTGTCGGTCGGGCAGTACCGGCACTCGCGGAGCCCGGAGGAGCCCACGGTGCTCCACCTGGCCAAGTCCGCCTGTCAGCCCGGCCTGCCGATCCGGGAGCAGCATCGGGTGGGCCGCAACCAGCTCTTCACGACGCCCTTCGTCGAGATCGAGCGGGCCATCCGTTCCGACCTGGGCCGCGCGCTCGGCCCCGGGGGCTTCGACCCGGCTACCGACATCCTGGGCATCACGGTCAACCGCTGGCCGCACGGCTACGCCTATCAGTACAACTCGCTGTTCGACGAGTTCTGGGTCAGCGGCGGCGAGACACCCTGCGAAGTGGCCCGCCGGCCGTACGGGCGGATCGCCATCGCCAACGCCGACGCCGCCGCCTACTCGTACACCGACGCCGCCATCGATCAGGCCCACCGGGCCGTCACCGAACTCACCGGCATTCGTTAGGCGTTCATGGCGACGGCATCCGTCCCCCGCACTCTTGGTCGGATCGACCTGATCCTCCTCAAGGTCGTGGCGATCGTCAACATCAACAACGTGCCGCCGACCGCCGTGTACGGCAAAGCGTCGCTGGTCCTCTGGACGGTCGCCTTCCTGGCCTTCTTCGTTCCGGAGGCGGTCGCGGTCCTCGCCTTCTCGCGCCGCTACCCCGGCGAAGGCGGGGTCTATCTCTGGATCCGCGAGTCCTTCGGGCCGGCGCACGGGTTCCTGGCCGGGTGGTGCTACTGGACC
>JAEUJH010000618.1 GCA_016794825.1 Gemmatimonadota bacterium | reverse complement strand
CCGTAGCCATAGCGTTCCCGAAGGTTCGGCCAGGACTCCGGCAGGATGTGGGTGTGGAGGTCGATCTTGGGCAAGCGGACCGGAGGGCCGGAGACGGCCCTACTTCTTGGGCGCCGGGACGGCCATGACGGTGCCGCACTTCCGGCAGGTCCGCTTGGCCACGTCGGCGTAGAAGTCCTCGATGACCGGCTTGAGCTGCTTGCCGAGATCGACCAGCTCGAAGCTGGCATCGTAGAGCATCTCGCCGCAGCCGTCGCAGAACCAGCGGAGATGGTCGCGCTCGCCCTCCTGGCGCCGGCGCTCGATGACCAGACCGACCGTGTTGGCCGGTCGCTGCGGCGAATGGGGGATCCCGGCGGGCAGGAGGAAGACCTCGCCCTCGCGGATCGGGACGTCGCGGACCTTGCCGTCCTCGATGATCCGGACCGTGATGTCGCCCTCGACCTGGTAGAAGAATTCCTCGCCGTCCTCGACGTGGAAGTCCTTGCGCTGGTTCGGGCCCCCGACCGCCATGACGAGGAACTCGGCGTCCTGCCAGATCATCTTGTTCCCGACCGGCGGCTTGAGCAGCTCGCGGTGTTCATCGACCCACTTCTTGAGGTTGATGGGCGGCATCACGGGCATTGGCGCGGCTCCTGGACGACGGTTCGTTGTCAATGTATCTCAGCGCCGAGCCCGGAGGTAGCGGCCCGGCGACTTGCCGGTGAGCTCCCCGTCGCGCAGCACCGCGACCCCGCCGACGAAGACGTCGCGAACCCCGACCGGCATCCGGGCCGGTTGCTCCCAGGTCGACCGGTCGGCAATGGTCCGCGGATCGAAGATCACCAGATCCGCCGCCTGCCCCTCCGCCACCCGGCCTCGATCCCGAAGCCCGATCCAGTCGGCCGGCAGCGACGTCATCTTGCGAACCGCGTCCTCGAGCGTCAGAACCCGAGTTTCCCGGACGTAGTGACCGAGGACCCGCGGGAACGTCCCGGTGGACCGCGGGTGGCCCATCGCATCCGACTTCGAGTCGGCGTACCCGCCGTCGCTCGCGATCATGTTCCAGGGCTGGACCAGAAGGTCGCGGAGGTCCTTTTCCTTGATCGCGCCGAGCGTGATCCCGATCGGCTTGGTGCTGGCCAGGATCAGGTCGGCCACCAGGTCGAACCGATCGATCTTCTTCGCGTCCGCCAGCTCGGAGAGGTACTTCCCGACCAGTTCCGGCCGTTCCGGGCTGGTGGTGATCCGCATGGCGGTGTAGCCGGTGGCCTTGAGCCACGCGAATCCGCCGTCGATGCCGTTTTCGCTCGCCTCCTTGAGGCGGGACCGGATCGCCGGGTCCTTGAGGGCGGCCTTGAGGTCGAACCCGGGCTGCCGGAGGTCCTTGGGCGTCACGATGATCCCGGTCAGCGACGAGGTCGCGGCGCCGTCGTAGGGGTACTGGTCCGTCACCGCGTCGACGCCCCGCATCCGGGCGGCGTTCACCATCCGGATCACGTCCTGGATCTTGCCTTCGTTCTCGAGCGCGACGGCCTTCTCGTGCCCGATCTTGGGCGGAATCCCGCCCCGTTCGCCGATCGCGATGCACTCCTCGTCCGACCAGAGAAACCGTTTGACCGGGTCGCGGACGTGGGAGTCGTAGATGCCGCGATAGGGGGCGACGACCTTGGCGAGCTCGACCAGTTCCTCGGTGTCGGAAAACATCCCCGGCTCGTACATCAGGCCGCTCGAGAGACCGACGGCGCCGAGTTCCATCCCTTCCTTGACGAGGGCCTTCATCCGGGCCAACTCGTCCGCCGTGGGCGCCCGCTGGGCGTTGCCCATGGCGGTCCGGCGGACACCGTTGTGTCCGACGTACAGCGCCACGTTGGTGCCGGCACCCTGGCTGGTGATGGCATCAATGACCCGCCGCATCATGTCGGGCGCGTACCCGCCGTCGGGACCGCCCAGCACCGTCGTTACGCCCTGGCGGACGACGCCTTCGTTGAACCGGCGTTCGGCCCCGATGATCGCGTCGACCGTGTGCGAGTGGACGTCGATGAACCCGGGCGCCAGTACCAATCCAGCGGCGGAAATCCGCTGCCGCGCCGGCCGGAGCCGAAGGCCGCCGGGCCGGGTGACGTTGGTGATCCACCCGTACTGGACGCCAACGTCGCCAAGGAAGCCGGGTCGACCGGAGCCATCGACGATCCGCGCGCCGGAAATGACCAGGTCGAGCGAGTCGATCGGAGCCGGCGCCCGTTGCGCGAGGAGCGAACCCACTGGGGCCGCGAGCAGCAGGGCGAGGAATCGGGTACGCATGGACCTTCCTGGAAAGAGTGTTCGGTCAGCCGCCGATGATCCGCTCGAAATCGCGGCGGTCGATCGGTCCTTCAGTGCAGACGACGAGCGCGACGGTCTCGGG
>JAEUJH010000547.1 GCA_016794825.1 Gemmatimonadota bacterium | reverse complement strand
AGTCGAGGACGAGGGCGGGCTCGCCCGGCACCGGCGTCCAGACCAGGCGCTCGGTCAGCACCTCGGCGCGCGGATCCTCGGGCCGCCACCGCTCGACTCGCCGAGCGTCGACATCGACGATCCAATACTCGGCCACACCGCTCCGCTGGAACCGCCGCCGCTTGAGGGACCGGTCGGATTGCGCCGTGGTCGGGGAGACGACCTCGGCGATCAGGAGCGGAACGGCGATCTCAGCCCAGTCGATCGGCTCGCGCCCGTTGACCAGAGGCGCCACGAAGAGATCGGGCTGCACCAGGTGGCCGGCTCCGAGGTCGAGATCGGCGGGTGAGAAGTAGGTGCCGCCCAGGCGGTGGCGCTCGACGAACGGAGCCAGCAGGAGGAAGAGCTGGCCGATGGCCCGTTGGTGCACGCCCCGCGGTGCCGGCGTCACCAGGAGTTGACCATCGACGAGTTCGTACCGGCTTCCGTCGGGCGGAATGGCGAGGACGTCGGCGCGGGTCCACGGAGACCATGAGTTCGGCATGCCCATACGGTACGCTCGGCGGTTGGCGTTTGGCAACTCGGCATGACCCAGGATGTGGTGGTCGGTGCTGAAGGCGCGGACCATTACGCCGCCGAGTCGGGTCGAATCCCCGCCGGTGCCTCAGGCTCGACCTTAGTCCCCGCAGCCCGTGGCGGGCTAGTCGTGGGCCCGATCGAATCTTGGGTGAGAAACGCAGTGGGAGAGGACTCCCGATGGTGCTGGCCTGGTCGTTACCAACAGTTCCACAGCACGGCGGTGCCCGTGCCGGCGGTGGGCGCCGGGGACTCTCCGGGACAGGGCGCGAACCACTCCTATCAGCACCACCTGCCGCAGCCAATCCCCGTTGACTTCGACGAGCAGCACGAGGTTCAACGCATTCCGCCGCATCCAGTTGCACAGTTCTGACGCAGGAATGACGAACCCCTAAAGCCACTCGTGACTCCTACGACTCCGCGTCCCAGGACCGAGCAAGAGTCAGCCGGCCGTCAGGCTGGGAGGGGCAGTCGGGTCGTTGAGCCTCTGACGAATCCCTGACCTCCGCACCGTGTATTCCCGACCGAACGCCGGGGGCCCGGAGCCTCCGGATTGTTTTGGCCATCAACCACTTCGAGGTCAGTCATGTTTTCGTTTCGCACTGCAGTCGTTGTGGGGTCGCTGATCTCAGCCTGGACCGGTCAACTGGCGGCTCAGGCCGGTCGTGGGATCTCGTACGAGGTAGCCTGGATGTGGGTTGGGAAGAGCTCAATCGACGGGGAGAGCATCGACGACACCCAAGGCAAGCGGTTCGGCGTTGAGGGTCAGGTAATCGTGACCGCGTCCAAGACCTCGGTTGGGCTCGGGCTGTCACACACCCGGGTATTTCAGTTCAGCGACGCCTCCGCAAGCCAGACGCAGGTATTCCTCGACATCCGTCAAGTCTTCGCGCAAGCGGGGAGGTTGGGGGCACTCTACATCTCAGCGCGCGGGGGGCTCGGGACGTTCTCCTGCGGCTTCTGCGACAGCGGTATCGACGGGCCAGCGACGGCGACGGCTGGCGGGGGGGCTGGCCTGTTGGTTGCCTTGTCCGAGAGCATCACACTGGATATCGGGGCCCAGTACCATCCGTTGAACCACTGGACTGCGAAGAACGCTGAGTTCACCTACAAGAACCGCCCGTACGGGGTCCTCCGTGCGGGCCTCGCCTTCAGTCCCAAGCGGAAGAGCTGACCGTGACCTGGCGCCTCGCCCTGGCCGTGCTCCTGGCCGGCGCGCTCAGCGCAGCGGCCATGGCGACACCCCAGGGTGCCCAACTCCAGTGTGCGCCAGGCCGCCCGGCCGGAGTGACCGTGCTCTTCGTCAACGGGATCTGGAACAGCCGAGCCGAGGCCGAAGCCAGCTGCAACTTGGTTGCCGAGGCGATCCCGGCGTCAGCCTCGGTCAACGTCGACCTCTTCTACAACCGGGCTGTTGATGACGCCTGGAGCGACTGCGTCGCGGCGGCGGCCGAAGGCCGCCGGGCGGAGGCTGCTGGCCAGTCGGTGGATTGGGTGCGGGTCTTCCGCCGCCGCGGTCACCTTATCCACAACAATTCGGGGATTCCTTTGGCCACGGGTTCCGCCGCGGATGTGCCACTCTCGATCCCTCGTGCCGCGGCAGACTGCGATCAACCGGAGGATCTGGAAGAAGCGTGGCAACAACTCCGCAACGTCTCGGCCGGCTACCCAGAGGACCCGCAGCCCGACGCCCTCCGGCTCCGCACGGCGATCCGCGAGGAACTGGCCGCCGGTCGGCGCGTCGTCGTGGTCGCCCACTCGCAGGGCAATCTCATGTTCCAGGAGGCGGTCTTCGCGCCGGGCGGGCTGTCCCGGGATGAACGGCACCGGGTGGCCTGGTTGTCGCTCGCGGCCCCGCATCTGATGGTCGACCCGGACCTCGGCGATGCCGAATCGGTCCTGCTGGCGCTGGACCCGATTGCCGGGACTGGTCGCAACCTGACTCCGGCGGTTGATCGAATCGGCGGGCCGACGGACCTGGACCGGTTCTTTACCCGACACCTGCTCACGAGCTACCTGACCATGCCGGAGGCACGGGGACGGGTCGATGACGCCCTGCGCCGAATGACCTCATCGCCGTCCACCGAGGTGGCGGCGGTGAGCGGTGCCGTGGGGCGCCTGCTCATCGTCCTGGATCTCTCGTCGAGCATGAACGAGCACGGGAAACTCGCGGAGGCCAAGGGCAGCGTCAGCGCCTTGCTCGATCAGGTGCCGGCCGGATACGAAGTCGGGGTGCTCACCTTCGGAGCGCGCTGTCAGGTCGGCTCCGAGCCCGCGTACACCACCGATGTCGATGTCTTGCGGCGGCGGGTGGCCGATCTGGCGGCGGACGGGAGCACGCCGCTCGCCCAGGCCATGCTGCGGGCGGCTGAAGCCGTGCAGGCATCGGCCGCGATCCCGACGGCCGTGGTGGTGATCACCGACGGCCAGGAGACGTGCCGTGGTGATGTCGAGGCGGCCGCGAGCCGCCTTGGCGGCACGCTCCATTTGGTGGCCGGAGCCGAGCCGTGATCGGGACGACCGGCAACCGCTTGGTCTTCATCGGTCTTGGGGTGAGCGACGGCACTCCGGCCGCGGCCTATTTCCGCCGCCTCGCCGATCTGAGTGGCGGGAGCTTCGTGACGGTCGCGGACCCCAAGGAACTCGGGCTGGTGCTTCAGGGAATCGCGGTGGCGCCGGTCGGGGGAACGAGTGGCGTCGGGACGCTCCCGAAGGTTGGTCTTGGGGCGGGCGGGTGGGCGGCGGTACTGGTTGGTCTCAATCTGCTCCTCCTGACAGCCATCGTGCTTCTTCGGAGACGTCGCTGAATGGGGTTCTTTCGAAGGGTTGCCACGATCGAAACCGCCCATCGAACCGATCAGGGGATGGTGCGAACGGGGAACGAGGACCGAGTCGCCGTCGTGCCGTTAGGATCGACGCCGGCCTGGGGGACCTGCCTCGTGGTCGCCGACGGTATCGGGGGTAACGCGGGTGGGGAACGGGCCAGTCGGCGCGTCGTGGAGATGGTCGGGGATCGGATGGCGGACTGGCAGATCCAGGCTGACCGTCTGGGACCCCGGTTCGCCGCGGTCGTCGACCGCTTTCTGATGGAACTGGCCGATGCCGTCCATCGCCGAGTCCAGGTCGAGGGAGCCGACGACACATCCCTCGAGGGGATGGGTTCGACGATGACGCTCCTTGGCCTCGTTGACGACCACGCCTGGTTCGTCCTCCACGTCGGCGACAGCCGGGCCTATCTGCTCCGTGACGGTGCGCTCCGTCAGCTCACGACCGACCACGAAGATCCGGATAGCGGCGCCCTCCTTCAGTCGGTGGGTGGTCGCTCCGAAGTGACGCCGGAAATTCTCACCGGCCGGATCGAGCCTGGGGATCGATTCCTGGTCTGCTCCGACGGGCTCAACAAACACCTGACCGACCCGGCGATCGCCGCGGTCCTCGAGAGTTCACGGTCGCCGGCCCAGGCGGCGGATCGCCTGGTGGCGGAGGCCAATCGACTGGGCGGGAAGGACAACATCTCGGTGGCGCTGGCCGCGGTACCCTCGCGCCGATCCACGCCGCGACGGACGACGGGGCCGGGGGCGTCGGCGCGGCAGCACGGCGTCCGGGCCGTCCTGGTCCTCCTGTTGGTGGTGACGGCCGGCACGGCCACGGCTTCGTACCTCGCTTTCTCGGGCGTGATCGGAAGGCCAAACCGTCCCGTAACTCTGGCCGCTGGAACCAAGCCGATCGTCGCTCCCACCAGCGATGACTTGTCCGGGCGTTCGCCACTGGCGGCGCGGGCGGGTGACGCATCGACGGAAAGCCCGGTCAAGCCGCGGTCACGGCCGGCCCCATCCAAGTCGACGCCCGAGGAAGGGAAACGGGACGAGCCGCGGGCTTCGGCGGCGGCCCCGCCCCCCCCGGCCGACGAGATCCGCCCGGCCGCGCCGAAGATCCTTCCCGAGCCGCCGAAGGTTCTTCCGGAGTCCCCGCCGAAGGCCGACGCCGAGGCCGCCCCCCGCCCGGCGGCGCCCGCGATGGAGGATGCGCCGAAGATTCCCCCTCCGCGCGAGGAGGCGCCTCAGGCCGAACGGTCCCCGGCGCCGAGAAGCTGCAAGGTCATCCGAGCGGAGCTCGGGCAGGTTGCCGAGGGCCTGAGGCGGGCGAAGGTCGCGGCCTCAAACGCCAGGAACGCCGGAAGAGCCGAGGATCGGCGACGGCTCGAGGAGGCTGCCGATCGGCTTGACGACCGGAAGCGCGAACTCGAGAAGGAACGGAAGGACAACGAATGCGAGAAATAGACCCAGCCGCAAGGATGAGGACTCAGACGATGAAGGCACTGCTTCGCGCCGCCCTAGCGCTGGTCACGTCGACAGGTTGTCTGGCGCCTCAGATCCCGACGGGGATCGCCGACATCAACAGCGCGGTGCCTCGGTACTGGAACCGCGAGGTGACGATCGAGGGACAGGTGATCGCGGCCGATGCCGAGCCGCTCGGCACGACGCGAGGTACCTATCAACTGGTGGACGACACGGACCGGAATCCCATCCGGATCCTGACCAAGGAGCTGCCGCCGGTCGGCGAGATGGTTCGCGTGACCGCGGTGGTGCAACAGGATCCCGGCAACGCTCGGCTGCCGCTGCTGCGCGAGGTTACTCGGGGCGGTGTCGGCAACCCGCTGTTTTTCTATCTCATGCTCGGATCCGGGGCAGTGGCGGTGATGCTGGTTGGGGTGCTGGCCTACTCCCTGTTTCATCGACCCGCGGTCGCGCCGGCGCCGGTGGCGCCCGTGATCCCGCGGGAACGATCGTCGCTGTCTGACGACGTGACCCAGGAGTACCGCGGGCCACGGACGGTGGCCCAAGACGATCTGACGATGACGTTCGAGTACTGGGGCTACCGGATCGCCGTGGTCGAAGGACCGGATCAGGGGAAGGCCGTCCCGATTGGCGTATCGCCGTTCCTGATTGGACGGGGCGGATCTCGCCAGAACCACCTCGAGCTGTCCGACCGTACCGTTTCCCGCAGTCAGGCGGCCATTCGTCGACACCCGAAGACCGGCGAGTTTACCCTGGAGCATCAGGGTGGCACGAACGAGACCTGGGTCGATGGAAAGCCCGTTCAAGTCGCTGTGCTGACCACTGGGATGCGCCTGCGGATGGGCGCGAGCGTCGTCCAGTTCCAGAAGGACGCCGGCTGAGGTGGTCGTCCTGCTGCTCGTTGGGGTGCTGTCATCACAGCCGCCCGATTCGGTACCGCCGTCGCCCACCCCCGCCGTGATTGGTGTGGACCTGCGCGCGTTCCCTCGGCTGACCGTCAGGGTCGTGCTGCCAGTAGGGCCGGGCCGGGTCTTCCGACCGGGAGGGGTCTCGGCGCTCTCGGTCGTGACCAGCGCTGGGCCTGCGCGGGTGACCGGGGTCCGGACCCGGGGCGTCGGGACGGTACGCCACGTTCTGATTCTCGAAGGCGGGGCTCGGCTCGACCGCCTCACGGGGGTTCTCAGCGCGGTTCGGGCGGCGGCGCGATGGGGTGGGAGCGATTCGGTCGTCGTGGTGCTGCCCGGAGATAGTGTGGCGCCGATGGTCGTGGGCCCGCTCCCGGCCGATCTTGCGCTGGCGGCGGCTCAGGCGGCCATCCCGGAGAGCACGTTGACGACGCCAGCAAGCCTTCGCCGAGTCGCCGAGCGGTGGGTGGTCCGGTCGGGCCCGGTTCAGATGCTGGTGGCGGCGGCGCGCCCGACCGGCTTCGTCGGCGCCGCCTTCGAGCGACTTGCCGCCAGGACTGCCGTGCGGGGCGGTGAGGTCATCGTGACGGGCGGGGCCGCGCGAACCCCGGCAGTGGAATCGGTCGTCGCGGCCGGCGTCGATGTCGCGGCCGCCGCACGACGTTGGAGCATGACCGGCCCGGCGGCCAACGAAGGGGAGGTGGAGGTCGAGGCGATCGTCGCCGACACCCTCGAGGGAGGTCAGTCCACGGTGGTGGTTGGCCCGGTCGGGCCGATCGCGGGGGCCGACTCGGCTCTCCGGGTGTCGGCGCCGTTCCTGGTGCTGGCGCCAGGGCGGCTGACCGTCGGAGGGGCGGCCAGGGGGCCGAGTCGTCCGGCGGACGGTCGGCAGGCGGCGGGGCTCGTCATTGGGGTCCTGGCGGTGCTTGGGGCCCTGACCGCGGCGACGGTCGCCGCGACACGGCGGAGGTAGGCATGCTGGCCCCGGGCACGACGGTTGGACGGTTCCGGATCGAGCGCTTGATCGGTGAGGGCGGGATGGGGCTGGTTTATGAAGCCACGGACCTCCGTCTCGGGCGCCGTGTCGCACTGAAGGTCCTTCGGCCAGCCGGAGGCGACGGGCGAGTGGCTGAGGAGGACTTGGCCCAGCTGGAGATCGAAGCGCGGACGGCCGCTGTTGTTTCACACCCCGCCTTGGTGACGGTCTATTCGTTCGAGCGTCTCGGACCACTGGCGCTGATCGAGATGGAGCTCGTCGCCGGCCAGACGCTGGCCGCCCGTTTGGAGCAGGGTCCGTTGACGCATCAGGAAGCCCACCACATTCTGGTGGCGATAACGGTTGGCGTCGCTGCCGCCCATCGGAGCGGGGTCATTCACCTCGACCTCAAACCGGCAAACGTGATGATCCAGCCGGACGGTCGGGTCCGGATCCTCGATTTCGGGATTTCCCGAGTTGGCCCCAGCGTTCCGGGTGGTCAGATCCGGGGTACCCCCGCGTACATGGCCCCTGAACAATTCGGCCCGGGCGCCCTGACACCTGCCGCCGACGTCTGGGCCGTTGGCGCGATCGCCGTTCACATGCTGACAGGGGCCCGGCCGTACGAAGGGCATGACGCCCACGCCATTGCCTCGCAGGTCATGGCCGGCCCGCCGAGGGCCGTCGCGGATGCCGGATTCGTCCGCGTCGCTGGCGGCCTTGCGAGGATCGTTTCGCGCTGCTTCGGCGTCGGCGGACTGCGGTATCCCGACGCGCACGTGTTGCTCCAGGCCCTGGCGACAGCTCCTGATGAGCCCCCGCTCCCGGTGGCCTCAGCGCCGGCCACGGCACCGTCGCCAGACGTGGGGATGCGCCGATTGCGAGTCGGGGCGCTCCTTGCCGCCGTCCTGGTTTTCGCGTCGCTGGCCGGGTTGGCGTGGGTCCAGAGCACGACGCGGCTAGGGCGGACCCGGTCGGTTGGTGTCGGCGGCGGGGTCAATCTCGGGCGCGAGGAACCAGTGGCCGCCGATTCTGCCCAGCCATCCGTTCCAGCCGCCCCACCAACATCATTGCCGCCCACCACGGCCATGCGCCTCGAGGTGACCGCCGAGCGGGCGCCAGTGCGCAGCGCGGGAACGGATACCGTCCGGATGCACGGTGCCGTGGAGCCGAGTCCAAGGCGGGTGCCGCTGGTCGTGAAGGTGACCGGTGTTCCCGACGCGTCGCTTGCGGGAATCGACATTCGCCTCCTGTCCGCCTTCTCGACGCCGGCGACCGTCATCGGGCAGGCGAACACGGGCCCGGGCGGAACCGTTGAGTTCAGCGTCGAACCCGGTGTCTATCTGGTCGAGACCGGGCTTGTGAACGGGGAAACGGCGTCACTCTCGTGGCGGGAGACGGTAGAGGTGGCGCCCAGTGCGGTGACCGCCGCCTCGATTCACGTTCTCACTCCGGCGACGGCGCGGATTGCGTTCACCGATCGACGGTCGATGGCTGAGGAGAACCGCACTCCGCCTCCAGCGGCACCACCGGTCGTCGCAATGGCGGCAGATGGCCGGGTGGCGGCAGAACGACTGCGCGCTGGCCTGGCGGCGTTGGAGGGGGCGCTGGTGGCCAACGACCCGGCCATCGCGAACCAGGTTCCGGGCCTTTCAGCCCTTGGGATCAGTGGCGACCTGCGGGCTCGGCGGATTCTGGCTGCCAGTTGCGGAGCGGGGTCGCCGCAGGAAGTAGGGGTTCGGTGGGTGCTGTCGTTTACCTGTCAGGTAGAGATCGACAATCGGTTTTCCACGAAGCGCAAGGTGGTGTCTGGAACCCTGGCAACACGATGGTCCGGCACGGAATGGAGTGCGGTTGTCGTGGAGCCGCAGGGGTGAGGCGATCAGCGTAGCTCGACAGGTCGGGGTGGTTTCAGGTCCGGGTAGGGAGCGCGCCGAGGCTTTCGATGTCGCCGGCGCGTGCGACGAACCTCGCGTGGGGACGGCCTGCCCAGGTCATCCCACCTGAGGTCGGTCTTCATGCCCCGCCAGACTTCAACCGGTCCGACAATGATCTGATCTGTCTGGGAACTGTTGCCTTCGAGCCACAGCCGAAACGGCGTGTTCGTTGGTATCGCGCTGGGCGAGATCCAGATCGGGCGCCCATCGATCGCGATGCCACACCGACCATCAGCCAGGATCTGGATCCGCACCGTGTGCCACCCGCCCAGCCGCCAGGAAGAATCGACTGGCGTCGACGCGGCGGCGCCGGCGCCGTGGATGCCTACGGCGCCGAGCGCCGTCAAGCCTTCGCCGTTCGGGTAGCCCGCGACGCATTCCTCACTGGCGTACTGGTGGATTCTCGGTGGAAGGCGGGTGCCTCGATCCCAGGAAGCCATGGCGTGCGAGCGATCCGCCGCGATCCGCACGACCTGCAGCTGCCATTGAGTCTGGGTAATGCCCAGCGAGGTCCGCGCCTCCACCCCGAGCCCTCCGGCCGCGTCGAACGTCGCGGCACTGACCACGCCGCTGACGAAGCGGCCGTCACCCCCATTGTTCAGGCCGTTCCGCCCATCCGCCGTCCGCACCAGTCGCGGCCGCGGCTCACCGAACGACTCCCAGCGAGTCGAGTCGAGCCGCTCCCACGTCTCCGTGAGGATCGTCTCGGCCGTGTCCGCGGTGACGACGACCAGGAGCGTATCGGCGGCCGGAGGAAGGGCGGCGATGATCCGGACGGAGCCGGGCTGCCGGGCCGTCACGCGTCCGGTCGAGTCGACCGAGGCAATGGCCGGAGCCGACGACGACCACGCCACGGCGCGCGCTGGAAGCGCGAGCCGCTCTCCCGCCCGCCACGAGAACGGCGCGTCGGCCAGGTAGGCGGCCCCGAGCGGCACGCTGACGGAGTCGGGCGCGAACGCGAGCGACAGGGGCGGTGGCGTGGCGGGGAGCCGCCAGCCGAGGGAA
>JAEUJH010000421.1 GCA_016794825.1 Gemmatimonadota bacterium | reverse complement strand
GGTCGAGGCGCAGCTCCGATACGATCCCCAGGTTCTCCGGTTCGAACGGACCGAGGCCGTGGATCAGCGCTTCAACGTGTTCGGGAACGGAATCAGTCCCGGTACGGTCAACTGGGGTGGCTTCACCACGACCGGCGGCATTTCGGGTCAGACGACGATCGGCAAGATGATCTTCACGGTCATCGGGGCCGGCACCAGCGCCACCCGAACGAGCGGCGTCCGGGCCACCCTGTTCGACTTTACCCAGATCGACACGCTGGTTCGCGTGGTCGAGGACACCTTCACGGTCGGCAGCGGGTCCGGCAATCAGGCGCCGGTGGCCGAGGCGAATGGTCCCTATGCCGGGTCGGTCGGCGGCAACATCGCCTTCTCGTCGGCCGGGTCGTCCGATCCCGATGGCTCGATCGCGTCGTACTCGTGGGCGTTCGGCGACGGCACGACCGCCACCGGCCCCAATCCGACCAAGGCCTATCTGGCCGCGGGGACCTATACCGTTACCCTGACGGTCACGGACAACCTCGGCCTCACCGCCACGGATCAGGCCCAGGTCACGGTGACGACGAGTGGCGGGAATCAGGCGCCGGTCGCCAACGCGAACGGACCCTACACGGGCACGGCCGGGGCCCCGGTGACGTTCTCCTCCGCCGGGTCGACCGACCCTGACGGCTCGATCGCGTCGTATGCCTGGACCTTCGGTGACGGGGGCACCGGGACCGGGCCCAGCCCGAGCCACACCTATCAGGCGGCCGGAAGCTACCAGGTGACCCTGACGGTGACGGACAACGGGGGGGCGACGGCCAGCGCCCAGGCGACGGCCACCGTGACGGGCGGCTCGGGTGCGACCCCGCTCGTCTGGAAGGGCACCTTCGGAACGCCTGACCCCGTCACCGGCGTGCTGCCCTACACGATCACGTACGACCTCTCGGCCGATGTGCCGGGGACGCCCGGGGCCGAGGCCCTCGACAGCTGGGTGGTGGATTCGCTGAAGTGGGATCCGCGGGTCCTTCAGTTCTTTGCCTTCAGCTTCGGCAATACGGGGACGGGGACCGTCAACCCCACCGAGGCCCTCAACGGCAAGCTCCGGTTCAGCGGCCGGCAAGGTGCCGCCAACTCCACCGGGGTGGTGACGATTGCCACGGTGCGGTTCAAGGTGGTGGGGAGCACCGGAGCTCGAACGACCACGGCCACCGCCCTTGGTCCGCTGCTCGGCACCTCCGCCACCGGCGGCTTCAACTATCGGGCGGCGACCGCGATTCAGGAGGCGAGCTACACGGTCGGTGGCGGGCCGGCGCCGACGGGCAGCGTCGCGGGAACGGTCACCCGCAGCGGCGGCGGTCCGATCGCGGGGGCGACGGTCACAGTGACGCCGGGCCGGACCGCCACGACGAGCAGCGCGGGTCAGTTCTCCGTCACCGGCGTGCCGGTGGGCAGCGGTACCGTGGCTGTCTCCAACCTGCCTTCCGGGTGCACGGCCCCGGCGGCCAAGGCTTACGCCATCGCGAGCGCCGGCCAGACGGCGACCGTCGACTTTACGGTCAGCTGCAGCACGACGCCCACCACGGGCACAGTCACGGGCACCGTGACCCGAAGCACCGGCGGGCCGATCGTCGGGGCGACGGTGACCGTCAGCCCGGGCGGGACGGCGACGACGAGCGGCACGGGGCAGTACACCGTCACCAACGTCGCCGTCGGAAGCGGAACGGTTGCGCTGGCCGGGCTTCCGGCGGGATGCACGGCGCCGGCGGCGAAGAACTATACCGTGGCGTCCGCGGGTCAGACCGTCACGGTCGACTTCACGGTGACCTGCGCCGCGCCGACGGGCGGGACGGTGACGGGCACCGTGACCCGGAGCACCGGCGGCGGGATCGCCGGGGCCACCGTGACGGTCGCCCCGGGCGGTACCGCCACGACGGCGGCGACGGGGCAGTACTCGGTCGCCAACGTCGCCGTCGGTAGCGGCACGGTCACCGTGGCCAACTTGCCGACCGGGTGCACGGCACCCGCGGCCAAGCCGTACACCATCGCGAGCGCCGGCCAGACGGTCACCGTCGACTTTACCGTGACCTGCACCGCGCCGCCGACCGGCAACTCGCTGACCGGCACCTGGACCGTGTCCGGAACCACGGCCACGCTCGAGTTCCGGGTGAACGTGACGTCGGGGAACGTCGGATCGCTCGAGTTCAACTTCAATCCGAGCTCGAGCCGGCTCCAGTACACCGGCAACGCGCCGGCGACGGCCCCGGCGTTCCCGAACACCTTCGTCACCAATCCGCCGGCGACGATCATCAACGTCGGCGCGCTGACGACGGCGTCCGCGGGGCTCTCGGGCAACGTCGGGATCGTCAAGCTGACGTTCACGATTCTTCCGGGCGCCGCGGCAACGGTCAACGGGTCGGTCACGGGCCTGGCGGCGGTCAACGCCGCGTTCGCGGACATCACCAGCACCTTCACGGGGAATGTCTCGGTCGCGCCGCTGACCCTGCCGTAAAGGTGCCATCGGGTGGCAAGCCCTCCGTCGCGCGAGCGCGACGGAGGGCTTGGTCATGTCCACCCGGCGGGGGATCACGAGCGCGTCACGCTCCATGACGTTCAGGTCTTCAACACCGGCTGGTTCCGTGACAGGAAGCGCGAATGGATCGGCCGACCGCTGTGACGGTTCCGACCGAGCTTGGGCACCGTCGAGAGGATCCTCTCGAAGCCAATCCCCCCACTCGGAGGTGTTATGAAGGTTGGTCGTTTCCTCAGACGGTCCATGGACCGTCTCAACCTGGCCCTGGTCGCGGCGGCGACGCTCGGGACCGCGGCCTGCAGCGGCCTCGGAGAGTCGTTCTCCGAGGGGCCGGCGATTCCCGAGGAACAGACGCCGGTGAATCCGCAGCTCAAGGCGGCGGCGTTCATCTTCGACGTCGATGCCCGGACCGGCAAAGTGAAGGTGACCGCTCCGACCCGGACGGTCAACAATCTGGGACCCAGCTTCAGCCCGGACCTGCATCCGGAGTTCTCGCTCCTCGGCGGTGACGTGATCGACGTGACCGCCTCCGCCTTTGCCGCGTCGCAGGTTGGCGCCGCGTGCGCCGGCGGGCAGCCCGGTCAGCCGAACAAGGTGTGCGTCACGTTCGACGTCAGCCTCACCAACAAGCTCGGCAGCGTGCAGCTGGTCGGGCCCACCGTGTTCCCGATCCCGCCCGCCGGGACCACCGGGCCGCTCCTCTTCCCGTTCGACCTGACCGTCACCACCACCTCCGGCGGCGTGTCGACCGGTGGCCAGGGCAACGACGTGCTGGTTGAACTGCCGAGCTACGGCTTGGTCGAGTCGAATCCGGTGTGGGATGGATCGCCCCACAACTTCTTCAACGACACCGGCTGCCCGGCCGGGTCGAACGACTGCTTCCGGTGGGAAGAGTATGCCGGGCCGATCGTGGCCGGCGCGACCACCGTCTCGCAGAAGGTTGGTTTCTACATCGATCCGACCGTCGGCAACTTCCGGGCGCGGCTCCTCGTCGCGGCCGACCTCCAGAACAGCGGCGCGGCGCCGACCGGCACCGTGGCCGGCAGCGTCACCAGCCCCCAGATCGGCGCCCTGTCGAACGTCACCGTCACGGTGACGTCGGGCGGCTTTACGGGCACGACCGGCGCGGGCGGGGCTTACTCGATCGCCAACGTCACCACCGGGCCGAAGACCGTCACCCTGAGCAACCTGCCGGCCAGCTGCACCGCGCCGGCCGCGCAGACCACGACCGTCAACGCCGGCGCCACCTCGACCGTCAACTTCACGGTCAACTGCGTCGCGCCGTCCGGCACCGTCAGCGGCACCGTCACCAGCAGCCTCGGCGGCGGGATCCAGAACGCTACCGTCACCGTCACCCCCGGCGGCACCGCCACCACCAACGCTTCCGGCGCCTACAGCGTCGGCGCGCCGGTCGGCAGCGGCACGGTCGCGGTCACCAACCTCCCGGCCAACTGCTCGGCCGTGGCGTCGCAGCCCTACACGATCGCCACCAACGGCCAGGTCGTGAACGTCAACTTCGTCGCCACCTGCACCGCGCCGCCGCCGAACACCCTGACCGGCACCTGGACCGTCTCGGGCTCGGTCGCCACGCTCGAACTGCGGGCCAACATCACCAGCGGCAACGTCGGCTCGCTCCAGTTCGACTTCAACGCCAACTCGAGCCGGCTGACCTACACCGGCAACAGCGCTCCGGCCGCCCCGGCGTTCCCGAACGCCTTCGCGACCAGCCCGCCGGCGACGATCGTCACCGTCGGCGCGCTCACGACCGCGGCGAGCGGCGCCACCGGCAACACCGGCGTCATCGTCCTGACCTTCAACATCGGGGCCGGGGCCGCCGCGACGGTCAACAGTCTGGTGTCGAACTTCCAGGCCGTCAACGCCGCGTTCGGGGACGTGACCAGCACGTTCGCGATCTCGATCGCGCCGCTGACGCTGCCCTGAGGCATCGCCATCTGAACGCATGACACCGTCAGTGACGGGGCCGGGAAGTCGCCCGGCCCCGTCCTGAGGGTGAAACGACCGAAGAACGGACTACAGGAGATGCATCGAATGAATGCACACAGACTGCTTCGGCGCGCCACCGCGCCGATGGCCGCGGTGGCGGTGCTGTTCGCCTCCGCGTGCCAGGACGAGCAGCTCGCCGACCCGATGGGGGCGCCCGCCAACGCGGGTTCGCTGACCCTCCAGGTGTCGTCGGGATCGGCTCGGGCCGGTGATCTGGTCGGGGTCAGCCTGTTCGTGGACGGTGGCGAGTTCGCCGCCGACCCGCTGGTTGGCCTTCAGGGCCGGATCCGGTTCAACGTCAATCAACTCGAGTACGTCGGCCAGGAGATGGGCCAGTCGTTCGCGATCGCCAACGAGGCGACCGCGGACCGTGGCGCCGTCACGTTCGCCAACCTCGACCCGAAGGGGCTCTCGGGTCGGACCGCCACCTTCGCCTTCCGGGTTCGGAGCGAGGGGTACCTGGCGGGGCTTCGGTTCGAGCTCGATGAAGCCGCGACCCGGTCGCTCAAGGGCGCCCGGATCCGGCGGATCGAAACCGTCGTGGTGTCGGATCTCGACGCCCCGGCGTCCGCCACGTCGATCTCGCTGGCCGACTGGCGGGTCCGGTTCGGCGTCGAAGGCGGCGTGCAGCTGACCCCCGGCGACTACCGCGATGACCTCAAGTACGGCGACGCCGACCTCAACGGGTCGATCAGCATCGCCGGCGACGCGTTCTACGTCGCCTCGGTCAGCGTCGGCAACCAGGCCCTGATCGCCAACAGCGACCAGGCCGGTGCCTTCGGGTCGCTCGGCAAGGACGGCGTCATCGCCGGCAACGTGTTCCCGTTCAACCTGGCGCCGAGCACCCTGCCGCCGGGCTGGACCTCCGCCACCAACGCGGGCGACCTGTCGATCTTCGACGCGTCGGCCATCGCCAACGAGGCGGTCGGCAACCTGCAGCCGGTCGTGGGCGACATCATCCCCGGTCGCTCGGCCGCCGCGCGCGGGCGCGTCGTGGTCAGCGCCAACATCACCAGCAACACCACCTGGACGGCGAACAACGTCTATGAACTCGCCGGCGTCATCCGGGTCAACAACGGGGCCGTCCTGACCATCGAGCCCGGCACCCAGATCGAAGGCCAGCGGAGCACCACCACCGCGCTCTTCATCGAGCGCGAGGGGATGATCATGGCCAACGGCACCGCCGCGCAGCCGATCATCTTCACCTGCACCGGCGACCCCGCCACCAAGTTCAAGGGCTGCTGGAGCGGGCTGTGGATCGCGGGCTGGGCGCCGATCAACGAAGGCAACGCGGCGCTCGGAACGGCCCCCGCCTTCGGCACCCGGAACCCGACCGGCGGTCAGATCCAGAACCAGGGCGAGGGCAACGGACCCCTGTACGGCGGCGGGAACGCGGCCGACAACAGCGGCGTTCTGCGGTATGCCGTCATCGAGTACGGCGGGTTCATTCTCTCCACCGCCAACGAGCTCAACAACCTGACCCTCGGTGGCGTCGGCAACGGCACGACCATCGAGTACGTCGAGACCCGCAACGGCCTCGACGACGGGTTCGAGATGTTCGGCGGCACCGTCAACATGCGGTACCTGATGTCGATCGGCAACTCCGACGACAGCTTCGACGGCGCGCAGGGCTGGAACGGCAGCGCCCAGTTCGTGATCATCCAGCACGACCCGGCGGACAGCGACAAGGGTCTCGAGTTCGACAACGCCAACTCGTCGTCGCTGAACAACGCGCTCCCCCGGACCACGCCCACGATGTACAACTTCACGATCGTGGGTGAACCGGCCCCGGCCGATCCGGCCACCGGCGACAACAACGACAGCGAGGACGCGCTCCACATCCGGAAGGGGTCGCGGCCCGACATCAAGAACTTCCTGGTGTCGAGCTTCGGCCGGGTCTTCCGCCTGGACAACGCCGAAACCTGCGACATCGACGGGACCGGCGAGCTCAAGATCCAGAACTCGATCTTCGACGGGTATCTGTTCCTGTCGAACTCGAACGCCTTCCCGACGGGCACCACCTCGCCGACGAAGTGCGCGGCGACCAACGCAGACGAAGGTGCGCTGCTCAACGCCGAGCCGGGCAACCGGTTCAGCGCCGCGCTCCCGGCGGCTCTCGCGCCGATGATCGACCCGCTCGACGCGGTGACGCCCGACTTCCGCCTCCTCAACGGCTCCGCCAACGCGGCGGCCACGGGTGGCGCGCCGGCTCCGGCCGGCAACACGTTCATCCAGTCGGTGACCTACGTCGGCGCGGTCAACCCGCTGGCGGGGAACGCCGTGCCGTGGTTCGCGGGCTGGAGCCGCGGCTACGCCCGGACCCAGTACTACAAGACCAACTGAGGTCGATGGGAAACCGATAGCAGGACGCAGGATGCGGGGATGCAGGGGGGCCGATGGCCCTCCTGCATTCGCGCGCTTTCAGACAAGGGGGTGGGCCGGTGACTCGCTGGCAATGGGGACTCGTGGTGGTGGCCGTCGCCGGGGGATGCTCGGACTACCAGCCCCTGGACGTCGAGCCGCGGGAGGGGCCGCCGTACCTGGCGGTCCTGACTCGGACCCAGGCGCCCGAGGGGATCGAGGTGTCGGGGGGATACCGGTACCGGGTGCGGGAGCGGTCGCTCTCGTTGGGAATTGACACCACCCTGGCCGTCGCGACCACCGACACCCTGGTACTCTCGCTGCCGCCCGCGTCGTACGAGGTCGAGATCCTCAACGTCCCGCCGAAGTGCCGGGTTCAGGGCGGCAATTCCGTCCAATCGACAGTGATCGCGGCCGAGACGAACACGGCCATTCTTCGGTTCGTGGTGTTCTGCCAGGCCCAGCTGGTGATCGAGAACCTCTCGTCGGGGCAGCAGGTCGACGGCGAGTTCGTCTACCGGGTTCGTGGTCCAACGGGCTCCGAGCGGGTCGGTCTGATCCGGGCCGCTGACACGGTGTTGCTTGACGGCTTCGCGCCCGGCCCCCACACGGTCCGGTTGTCGCACCTGGCCGAGAACTGTCTGGCCGTCAGCGACGGCGGCGAGGAGCAGACGGTGTCGATCCCGGCGACCGGCGGCGTGACCGCGGCGTTCCGGGTGGCCTGCTCGGACCCCCGAAGCCAGCCGAGAGTGGTCGGGCTCCGGGCGAGTTATTCGGCGGGAACGACCGGGTTCGTACTCGACGCGGTGGATCCGGACCGCGACATCGAGCGCTACTTCTGGGATCTGACCAACTGCTCGGGTCGGAGCATTCTCGGTGACGGTGGTCGAGTCCGGGGAGGGCTCTCCGGCGGCCGCACCGGCGGTCGGGATTCGATCACGGTCCTGGGCGTGTTCGAGGTTCCGCTGGATGACGCCGCGCTCCGGGAGGCGTGCGTCGGAATCCGGGTGGTCGACAAGTTCGGCAACTCGAGCGAGATCGCCCAGGCGCCGTTGGCGCCGCGGGCCGGGAGCCCGCCTTTTGCGCTGTCGTTCAATGCCCGGCTCTTCGGGACCTCGGTCATCCAGACCACCCTGACCGCGGACGATCCCGATGACGACTTCCTGGGCGTTTTCGCCACCGCGGTCCTCCGCGACGGGGCGCTCGGCCCGATCGACGGGAAGCCGGACGTCGGGGTCTTCAACACGGCCGGGTATCTCGGGACCGGCCTGCCGGACATTCCACTCGGCGACGGGCGGCCGCCGTACACCGAGTACTTCTCCATCGTTCTCTACCTGTTCGACCGGGCCGGCCATTTCCGGCGGGTCGAGGATCTGGATCTGTTCCGATGAGCCCGAAACATCTGCTGGTCCGCCTCATCGTCGCCGGCGCCATTGGCGTCGGGGCGAACGGTTGTGACCCGTCACTCCGCGGCCCCGACCTCGCGGCGCCGTCGACCCGAACCGGCGGGCGGGTCGCCTTGGTCGTCACGGACACCGTCGCGCCGGTCGGGACCCGGATCGCGGTGTCGGTGACCGTCGACGACGCGCGGGTCGGCGGGCTGATCGGCTCCCTTCACTTCGATCCGGCGACGCTCCGGTTCGTGGGTCAACCGGACCCGGAGCGACCCTTCACGATCGTCAACGACGGCGCGGCTCGAAGGGGGGTCGTTCGGGGGTTGCCGCGCTGGATGTGGGCGGCCTGGTTGGCGCTGGGACGTTGGTGTTCGAGGTCCTGGCGCCCCGTTACGCGGCCGGACTGACCTTTCGGGTGGAGGGCGCGGCGGCGCCCGACAACGCGGTCGTCGCGATCGAGCCGGCCGTGGCAATCCGGGTCGGGCTCCGGGCTCGAACCCTGGATACGGCCCGGCCGCTGACCCTGGAGGACTGGGCCCGGTGGGCGGGCTCGGTCGGCGGGGCCGGGCGAGGTCCCGATCTCGTCCCGGGTGGCTCGACGCGCTTCGGCGACGCGACCCTCGACGGCGTCATCACGATCGTCGACGCGTTCGGCGCCGCCAACCAGGCCGTGGGCAACCTGCCGCTGATCACTGATCCGTCCAAGGACTACGTCATCGCGGCCAACGTCGCGCCCTTCAACCTGCCGGGGCTTGGCGAACGGGACGATCCCGTGCCTCCGGGAGTCGATCCCGACGGCGGTCGCGTGGTCACGATCTTCGACGCGGTCGCCATCGCCAACGAGGCCGTGGGCAACGATCAGCCCGTGGTGGGCGAACCGATCCCCGGCCGCCAGCCCGCTGCGAATTCGACCCTGGTCACCGGCCCGATCGCGGCCGATCGAACCTTCACCAGCGACACGGTGTATCGCCTCGTCGGGCTGGTCAGGGTCAACGGTGGGGTACGGCTCACCATCGAGCCAGGCACCCGGATCGAGGGCGACCCCGCCACCCGGGGCACCCTCATGATCGCGCGGGGCGGGATGCTCGAGGCGGCCGGCACGATCCTCGAACCGATCGTGATGACCTGCGCCCAGGCCGTCCCGGTGCCGGGCTGCTGGGGCGGTCTGGTCATCAACGGCCTGTCGCTGCTCAACAACGACCAGAACGGTCCGGGCGAAGTGACCGCGTGCCCTGAAAAGACGACGATCGGAGCGGCCGATCTGTATGGCGGATGCCTGGTCGCGAGTGCCAGCGGCACGCTCAGCTACGTCCGGATCGAGTACGGTGGCATGCCGGTCAGCGGCGGCGGCGCCACGCCGGGGCTGGCGCTGCTGGGCGTCGGCTCCGGCACGGTGATCGACCGGGTCCAGGTCCACGGCGCGGCGGGCCACGGCGTGTTCGTCTCCGGAGGTACCGTCGGGTTGCGCCACCTCCTCGTGACCGGGAGCGGTGGGGCAGGGGTCAGTTGGGACGACGGGTGGACCGCGCCGGTGCAGTTCCTCCTGGTGCAGCAGCGTGACAACGCGGGACCGGGGATGCTCGGTTCGAACTGGGCCGGCAACCACGATGCGCTGCCTCGCTCGGAGCCCGTCGTCTTCAATGCCACGCTGATCGGACATCCGGGAGACGGGCTTCCGACGCCCGGCGTGCTGCTCGGCGCCGGCTCGGGACTGGCGCTCCGGAACGCCGTCGTCGTGGGCTTCTCCGGGCCGGGCTTCGACGTCGATGATCCGGCCACCTGTGCCCTGGCCGTCGCCGGCGGCGCCGTCGATCTGTCGGCCACGTTCCTGTTCCAGAACGGCCAACCGTTCAGCGGAGATGCCGACTGTCTGGATGAAGGGGCATTCGGCACTGATCCGGCTCGCGGGAATCAGTTGGTCGATCCCCAACTCGTCGCGGCCTACAACACCGTCACGCTCGATGCCCGGCCCGCGTTTGGAAGCCCCGCGGCCGGTGGCGCCCCGGCCCCGCAGTGGAGCCCGTTCTTCGACGCCACGGCGACCTGGTACGGTGCCGTCGAGGCGGCTTCGCTGACCGGGAGTCGGATTCCCTGGTTCACGGGTTGGACCCGGGGGTGGACGGGTTCGCAGCCGTAACCGAGTCGGTGGGCGTCGGCAGGTAGGCGCTGGATGGATAGGCACCCGTCAGGAACTCGCGGGCGGCCATCGTGAACCCGGCCGAGTTGGCGATCCACGGGAGCAGCGCGCCCCCTGGAAGCAACAGGACCCGCGCGGCCGGAATCGACTGCGCCCACCGCTCGGCGTGGACCTGGTAGAGCCGATGCTCCGATCGCGGTGGGCTGCCCTCGAGTACCAGGGTCGGTGCCTGGATCGATCGGAATGCCTCGGTCCAGTCGTGCGCCGCCGACGTGAACAGGTGGCGGCGTTGATAGGTACCCGGGTCGACCAGTGTTTCGGAGGACGCGGCGCACACCGCCTTGGCCGCCACCCGGTCATCGATGTTCTCCGGGAGGTAGACCGGCTGGAAGTACCAGAACCAATAGGCGTGGCAGAACTTGGTCCATCCCGCCGGGTCGGTCGCCGCGGCGGCGGCCAGGGCACCCTCGCGGAAGCGGGTCGTGTCGCGGGGTAGCAGGTTCCATCCGTAGACGAATACCTGACTGATCGGGTACGGGCTCACCAGGAGCAGGCGGTCGACCCGCTCGGGGCGGCGGGCCGCGTAGTGAGCCGCGACCGCCCCACCCCAGTTGTGCCCCATCAGGACCATCCGCTCGAGCTGGAACCGGCTCCGAATCGTTTCCAGATCGTCGAGATCCTCCGCTAACCCGACCGGCGCCCGGTCGTCGATCGCGGTCGAGCGGCCTCGGCCCCGCGGGTCGTAGAGAATCCACGTTACCTCGCCGGTCAACGGCTGAACGGCCGGCTCGAGGTAGTCCATCGTCAGTCCCGGGCCGCCGCCGACGACCACCACGGTATCGGGGCCGCGGCCGACCACTCGGTAGCCGATTTCGACCCCACCGCCGGCCGCTCGACCGCTCGCTACCTGGTCGTTCCAGGCCTGGTCCGCCTGGCACCCGCTCGCCGCCAGGCTCCCCAGTAACAGAATCTCAAGGGCTCTTCGCCGACCGCCGATACCGGAATGGAGGGTCGGTCCGGCCGGACCGGACCGCGCGGTGGACTCGCTCGTCGAGGCGGTCGTCGTCATGGGTCAACCTGTTCGTTGGGTGTTTCTGCTGGGGCTGGCTGCCGGCTGCGCGTTCGCGCCCGAGGGCGCGATTCCAATCGAGCCGCCGCCTCGCTATCGGGATTGGTGGGCCGCCACCGAGGTGTGCTCGGGTCGGCGCGGCGACTTTGCGCGGATCGAATGGGCCATCGTGCCGGGGCGTGGCTTTGCCTGTCCCACCGGCACCTGCGTGGGACGGTGGGAGGGAGACCGGATTTATCTCGCGGAGGCCTTCCGGGATCACGAGCTGGTCGTCCGCCACGAGATTCTCCACGCCCTCCTCGACCGCCCCGGCCATCCCGACCCGCCCTTCGGTCGGGGCTGCCCGCTCACCTGGTCGACCTGGCGGGCCGCCGGGCCGTCGCTCGAGGTGCCGCTGATCGACTGAGCCTAACGCGACCACGGGCGCACCTGCTTCGATGCCGACAGGGACACGATCCGGGTCTGCGGCCTGACCCACCGCCACGGGGCGTCCGCCTCGTGGGCGTCGTCGAACCGGAGGGCCAGGCCCGTGCCGTGGCGATCGAGCCACCCGAGGAAGACGTGTCCCGACCAGACCCGGCTTCCGTTGTCGTACTGGATCAGGGACCGCCACGACAGGCCGGCGCCCGGCGCCAAGTCGGCGCGAAGGCCGGTGAGGGTTCGCTCGAACCGGCCCGTCGGGAGGCTCACCGTGCTGTGGTCGACGAGCAGGGAGAGGCCGGCCCGCGGAACCGGTCGCACGGTGGCGGTGAGGCCGCCGCCGAGTTGGGTGCCGTGGTAGAGGCCGCCCCCGTCGAACCGAACGGCCACGGCAATCTTGCGGGACGGGTCGGTGGCCACGCCAAGACCGGTTTCGACCCACGAGTACCGGCCAGGTGGAAGGGTCAGGCCCGGGGCCACGAGGAACGGGACCTCCAGCCCCTCCCGGCGACTCGTCACGGAGGGCGTCACCCGCAATCCCGCCCCGAACTCGAGGCCTGTCTCCGCCGCCAGCGACGTCGATTCGTTGAATCCCGCCAGGTTGTCGTGCTTGCGGACCTGGAGTCGCGGCCTGATGGCGGTCATTCCCCCGGCATCGATCGGCACCAGGCCGCTCGACTCGATCTCGTAGATCCGCACCCCCCGCCTCGTCAGGAACCCCACCTCGGGGTTGAAGAACTCCCCGATCTGCGCAAAGGCGATCTCGTGATGCCATCGGCTGCCTGACCGGGTCACGGCCGCGCCGAAGGCGCCGTCGCCTCCCCGGAGCCGGGGGCTGTCGGTCCGAGCGGCCCACCCTCCGACCGACCATCCGTGGCCCAGCGTTAGCCGGCCGTCGCCGCCGAAGGCCAGGTTCCGGTCGCTGGCCAGGGTCCGCGCCGCCCGGCGGACCGCCAGACCGCCCAGACGCAATCGGCCGAGGCGCGTGGCAACCCGAGCCGCCGTGATGGACTGGCCCCGCTGGTTGCGGTTCTCGTCCGAAAGGACCTGGAGGATCCCGACGTCGATCCCGGCAAACGACGCGGCGACCCGCCCAGCGGCGACGATGGGGGCCTCCCGGCCGAGGCTGTCGAAGCCGATCCGGCGGGTCGCGAACAACTCGACCTCCTCTTCGAGCCCGAGTCGAAACGTCCGGTCGATCGGACCGAACCACTGGCGCCGTTCGGGGGCATAGAGCCGAAAGCGAGTCAGGTTGACCCGTTGCTCGTCCGGCTCGGCGGCGGTGAAGTCGGGGTTGATCGCCAGGTCCGCCGTCAGGGCGCGGGCGGGCGAGAGCCTCGCCTGCACCCCGAAGTCCTGGAACCGGGTGGTGGCGATGATCCCCGAGCGTTGCTGGCGAATCGTCCCGACGCCCTGCGGGGTGACCGCGATCGGACCGTCCGGCTCGGGGCGGATTCCCCCGATGACCACCGTCTGGCGAACCCAGCGCGCCGGGGTCCCGGTCCGTCGCCTGATCGTGACGTCCCAGTCGCCCGAGAGGGCCGTGAGGTCCAGACTCGCGAACGGAACCCGCAACTCCACCGACCAGGTGGTGTCGTCGCGAGCCACCGCCAGGTCCCAGTGGCCCGACCAGAGGCGATCGAACCGAGGCTCGACCGCCGCGACCGAGCGGTTCTGCCACAGCCGCTCGGCGCTCGGTCGGCCGTTGGCGCCCCGGTCCACCGTGGCGGACCGACGGCCACTCGGTTCGGTGGTCAGCCGGACGCGGAGGTCGCCAGGCGGCGGCGCCAGGACGAACTCCAGTCGATCCGCTGGCCCGGGAGCCGGCATCAGGATGGCCAGGTACAGCGACCGTCCATCGGTGCCGGCATGAAATCGGGACCCGGGGGACATCGCGAGGGCCGAGCCAGGGCTCCGCCGCCAGCCGGCCTCGTCGACCCTCCCGTCCAGAACGATGTCCTGCACCGTCGCGACGACCACCCGCTCGGTGGCCCCGGGGCCGCCTGCCGAGGCCGGGCCCTGCCAGGACACGAACGCGAGGGCGATGGGCAGCAGGGCGAGGCTCATGCCGGATTTCCCGAGCGACCGGTGAGGCGGGCGGCCAACTCGACCGCTGCCGTGGCGACGCGGGAGATTAGGCCTCGGCCGCGACCGTTCGGTAACGACGGTGCATCGAATGCATCTACTTCGGACCGCTCGTCGTTCGTCGTCGCGTCGTGACGGACGCGTTACGGCGCGGGCCTTACCAGGCCGGTCCCGAGGCCCAGATTTGCTCCTCTCTCATCAACTGCGGATCTGATGGCGCGACCCCTGAGCGTGTCGCTGGTGTCGACCGTGCGCGACCCCGGTGACTCCTACCCCCGTTTCGCGGTCGAAACGGACGCCGGGGTGCTCCGGATCCGAGGACATCTCTCGACTGGCAGTCGGGGGTGGCGCCTTCGGGCGGAGGCGAGCTGTCGCCGGTCGGTGGTGACGCTCCACGTCACCGCCGTCGAGATGGAGTCGATTCGGCGCCCGGACCTCGAGCACCACGAGTACGAGGCGACGGTTCGGGTGACCCGGGGTGGTCCCTATCGGGTCAGGGTCGCCCACGCCTTCCTGCTCCAGGACCTCGGGGGGCTTGGGGTGCCGCGGCCCGTGTTCGAGGAATCCGCGACCGTGCCCGAACGGGTTCCAGGCTGAACCGACCAACGCCGTGAGACGCTAACGTCGATCCGAAGCGGCCCCGGGTGCTGAAGTGACTTAGCTTTCGCCAGGTCACCCCGGAGGGCCCATGCCGCACAGCGTCTCCCTGCTCGCGACCCTCGCGGCCGGTTTCGGCCTCGCGATGATTCTCGGCCTGATCGCGGCCCGCTTGCGGATGCCGCCGCTCGTCGGATATCTCGTGGCCGGGATCGCCATCGGACCGGCCACCCCGGGGTTCGTCGGGGACCTCGATCTCGCTGGCCAGCTGGCGGAAGTCGGCGTCATCCTGATGATGTTCGGGGTCGGTCTCCACCTCTCCATCGCCGATCTCCTGGCGGTCCGGCGGATCGCGCTGCCCGGTGCCGTCGTCCAGATGGGGGTGGCCACCGCGCTCGGCGCCGGTCTCGGAACCGCGTGGGGGTGGCCACTCGGGGCGGCCCTCGTCTTCGGCCTCGCGCTCTCCGTCGCCAGCACGGTGGTGCTCCTCCGGGCGCTGGAGTCGCGGGGGCAACTCGAGTCGGTCAACGGGAAGATCGCCGTCGGCTGGCTCGTGGTCGAGGACATCCTGGTGGTGCTGGTGCTGGTGCTCCTGCCGCCGCTCGCTGCGGCGCTCGGAACCGAGTCGGCGGCCGGCGCCGCGACGGCGTCGTCGCTGGCGCGCGACCTGGCGCTTACCGGCGGCAAGCTCGCCGCGTTCTTCGGCCTCATGCTGGTGGTGGCGCCCCGGCTCCTCCCGCGGCTCATGTGGATGATCGCCGGAACCGGCTGGCGTGAACTGTTCACCCTCGGGGTGATCGCCATTGCCCTCGGTGTCGCCTTCGGCGCCGCCAAGTTGTTCGGGGTGTCGTTTGCCCTGGGCGCCTTCTTTGCCGGCATGGTCATGCGGGAGTCCGCGCTCAGTCACCGGGCCGCGGCGGAATCGCTGCCGCTGCGCGATGCCTTTTCGGTGCTGTTCTTCGTGTCGGTCGGGATGCTGTTCGACCCCGCCGTGCTGGTCGAGCGGCCCGTCGCCCTCCTTGGGGTGGTGGCTATCATCGTCGTCGGGAAGACGGTGGCCGCGATCGGCCTCGTGCTCCTGTTCCGGTATCCGCTCAGCACCGCGCTGACCGTGGGCGCCGGCCTCGCGCAGATCGGCGAGTTCTCCTTCATCCTGGCGGGCCTGGGCGTGAGTCTCGGCCTGCTTCCGAGCGAGGGCCGCGACCTGATCCTGGCCGGGGCGCTGGTGTCGATCGCCCTCAATCCGGTGCTCTTTGCCGCGGTCGCGCCGGTGCAGACGTGGGCCGTGGCGCGCTCGACCCGGGCCCGCGAGCTCGAACGGAACGAGGATCCGCTGGCCGAACTGCCCGCGACGGTCGACCCCGCGGTGCTGACCGGCCATGTGGTGCTGGTGGGATATGGTCGCGTCGGACGACGGATCGCCGACGCGTTGACCGACGACGGCTTTACCGTCGTCGTGGTGGAGCAGGCGCGCGAAATGGTCGAGCGGCTCCGGGAGCGCCACGTCCCGGCGGTGGCGGGTGACGCGGCCGTGCCGGCGGTGCTGATCCAGGCGCACGTGGCCCGGGCCCGCTTCCTCGTCGTCGCCATTCCGGACCTCGCGCCCCTGCGGCCGATCCTGGCCACCGCGCGGGCCCTCAATCCCGCCATCGAAGTCGTGGTGCGCACCCACGGCGAGGAGGAGGCCGAGTTGCTCCGTCGGGAACGGGTCGGCGAGGTCTTCCTGGGCGAGCACGAACTGGCGGTGACCATGGCCCGGCACGTCCGGGAACGGGCGGCCGGGGGAACGGGCGGCTATGTTTCCGCCTGACCGGCTCGGGTGGCGAAACCGGTAGACGCAAGGGACTTAAAATCCCTCGGGGGCAACCCCATGTGGGTTCGAATCCCACCCCGAGCATGCTCCGCTTCCAACTCTTCCACCGACCCCGTTCGGGGTCGGCTCGTGCAATCGGTTGCTCGACTCGTCGGCGCCGCCCGGCCGGGGCGGCCATTCGTGCAATCGCTGGCGCGTACCTAACGATGACCCCCGAATCCACGCGCTCGTCGCGACGCCGCCACAGTTGACGGCGGCGACTCGATGCCCCAACGTGGACCGTCGGCCGTTCGAGGCTCGTCGAGGTCGGGGCACCAAGGGGAGGATTCCGTGAGGATGCAATTCGGGTTCGCGCGGGTGGCGTTGTCGCTGCTGGTCGGTGTCGTCGCGCTGCCGGGCGGCGCGATCGCGCAGGGTCGCCTTGCCGGCGTCGGCGGGTTCAACATCGATCTCCTCACCGATCCGTTCTTCAGCTGCTCCGACCTTCGATCGCCGGCCAGCCATCCGCTCCCCGGTCCCATCACCGGGGAGTGCGAGCTGGCGCCCGGCGAAATCTCCCGCGGCACCTACTTCTACGAGTGGGGCCAGGTCGGCAACGGCTTCGAGTTCGACGGCACGGTCCCCGAGGCCCTCTCGCCCCATCTGGCCGAGGGGTACGCGGTCATGCAGGACTACATGCAGTTCGGATCCGGCCCGCTGCCGACCGAGATCGTGTTCTGGATGGCGCTCGACATGGGGGCGACCGGTGTCAACCGCGCCCTCGGGGCCGGTGGATTTCTGTCGGTCGGCCTCGGCGGCGCGTTCGCGGGGGGGCCGGCCCACGCCTGGTCGTATCCGCTGCGCGGGCGGCTGGGTGGAATCCGGAGTTCCTCGGCCCTCCAGGTCGGACCCGGGTCCGTCTTCGACTTCCACCTCCACTCGTATCTGTTCGCCAGCGCCACCGGAGCGGGCGGTGTCCGCTCGGGTGGGCGGCTCGAGGGGATCCAGTTCTTCCGGAACGGCACCGACATTTCCAACCAGGTCGATGTGACCTTCGGATCCGGCACCCGCTATCAGATCGGCGCGCCGATTACCCCGGTGCCAGAGCCCGCTACCGTGGGACTGGTGGCCATCGGACTGGCGTCGATGGCGGCCGCGCGGGCCCTTCGCCGCCGGCGAGATCACCGGAGCGGCCGGCAGGATCACCTGAAGTGATACGGTCCGGTCGGCGGCCTCAGGTCTCCGCCCGGGTCGACGAGCCACGCCTCGGCTTCGCCGATGCTGGTGAAGGCTTCCACCATTCGACCATGGCTGCTGGCCAGGAGCGCGATGCTCCTCGCCACGCCGTAGTGAACCCCGGGCCGGGCGACCAGCGCCATCCTGGTGAACTCGAGGCCGGGTGCCGCGCCCAGTCGGCGTCCGAACTCGCGGGTGTCGCTCGCGCTCGGTAGGCCCACCATCGACCGCACGTCCACCAGCACGCGACCGTGGGGAAACCCGGTGGCCAACCCGACGGCCCGATCGAGGGCCGCCGTCGCTTCCGGACCCGGCACGGGTTCCCGAGGGCGGAGGATCACGTACTCGGGCGGCCCGGGAACGATCTGATAGCTCATCGCGGCCGCCTCACTCGTCGAGTGCTGCCCACGACTCGCCGTCGATCAGATCGGCGGGGGCGGGAATCGGGGGCAGGTCGTCACCGTCGAACAGCCAAGTGCAGGCGGAGTCGGGGTCGCGAAAGGCCGCGGCTTCGAACCCGGCGTGCTCCAGGGCGGCGGCCAGCGCCAGGGCCGTGGCCGTGACGTTAGGGTCGTGCGACGTGAGGATCGAGAACCGGATCGACTCCGGCTCGGGCAACATCCGTCGGGCCAGCAGTGCCTGTCGGTCGAGCTGGATCACGCTGGCCTGCTGCGAGCGTCGCAGGTCGACGACGATCCGCGCCGTGGAAACGCGGTTGGGGTGAAACGCGATGCCGAGCAGCGCCGCGGACCAGTCGGGAAGGGAGGAACGACCGTCGACGCGGAGAATCGTGACTTCGTGGATCGAATCGACCAGCAGTTGGAGCGGCACCTCTAACCTCGGTGTGGCGTGATGGTCTCAAGTCTCGTTTAGTTTGGGAAAGGCCACCTCGGATCAGCGTGAAGGCCCGTTCAATGAAGGCTTCCCTGACAGGTGGCGACGCGATCCGGTCGAGTTGGTGACGCGGAATCCGGCCCGGCGCGTAGGCGCCGACGCGCAGCCGCCGGATTGGCCGCCGGTGGACGTTCCGCGGGCGGCGCGGTACCTTGACCCATTCCATGGGTACCAATCCTCCCGCGCGCCGGATGCTGGCCACGCTCGCCTGCCTGCTGGCAGTCGCGCCGACGATCGCGGGCTGGGCCCACGATCGGGCCCACCATCTGACCGCGTCGGGGTCCGGGTTCACCGCCGCGGAC
>JAEUJH010000420.1 GCA_016794825.1 Gemmatimonadota bacterium | reverse complement strand
GCTCCAGAAGCGGCGGGCCGCCTTCCTGGTGGTGTCGGTGCTCTTCGCGACCCTGGCCGCCGTGCTGGCGATCAACCTCGACTACTCGTTCGGCCGGATGACGAAGAACCTGGCCCGGTTCGGGTTCGACGCCGCCGACGTCCGGGTGAGCCGGGTCGGGCGCCGGTTCAGCATGCGACACGAGGCCTTGATGACGGCCCTGACCGGACGCGAGGGCGTCAAGGCGGTGGCCACGTGGGATGGCGTCGACGGGACCTTCCGGCTCGACTCGACCGGGGCCACCAAGATCGTGGCGGGCACGGTCGTCGACGGCGATATGGAGGGGCTGCAGTACCGAAACCTCCGGGGCCGCAATCCGTCCGGCGCCCGGGAAATCAGTCTCGCGGTCCGATCCGCCGAGGAACTCGGTCTCGACGTCGGCGGTCGGGTCGACGTTCATCTGCTCGGCGCCACGATCGCCTATGAGGTGGTTGGGGTCTATCAGTCGATCAACAACACCGGACACGGCTTCCGGGTCCGACTGGAGGGGGTGCGCCTGGCCAGTCCGCTCTGGGCCCCATCGGAGTACGCCGTCGCGCTCGAGCCCGGGGTCGATTCCGACCGTTTCATTGCCGAACTGGAAGCGGAGTACGGCGAAGCCGTCGACGCCAAGCCGGGCGACTTCTTCATCCGCGATCAGCTCGCCTCGATCATGACCGGCCTCCGGATGACGAACGGGTTCCTGGCGGTCGTGTTCCTGCTGGCCGCGTCGGTGTTCATCTTCAACACCACCCTGCTCACGATCGCGGAGAACCGCCGGATCTTCGGCATCCTCAAGACCGCCGGCATGACCCCGGCCCAGCTCCGGTCGTCGGTGGTGGCGGGGGTCGGGGTCCAGGCGGCGCTGGGCACCCTGGCGGGCCTGCTGGTCTGGTTCCTCGCGGCTCCAATGATGCTCTCGGGATTGTTCCAGCAAGTCGGACTGGTGTCCTTCCCGCTCGAGAACTCCGTCGTCGGGATGGCGGTGGCCCTGCCGCTGATCTTCGGCTTCTGCCTCGTGAGCGCGTGGGCTCCGTCCCGCCGGGTACTCGAGGTCAACGCCCGTCACCTGATCGTCGAGTGAGGCCGCCGATGGGTTTCTTCCGCTGGGGCCTTGCTGCCTCGATCCTGCTGACGACACCGGCCTCGGCCCAGGTGGCCGCCAGGCTCGACGCCTTCCTGAAGCAGCATCTGGCCGACATCCCCAATCCCGGATTCTCGGCCGTGGTGGTGCGGGGTGGCGAGGTCATCTTCCAGAAGGGCTACGGCGTCGAGGTGGCGGGGACCGGCCGGCCGATGACGGCCCAGTCGCCGGTCGCCATCGGGTCCCAGACCAAGTCGCTCACGGCCGTGGCCATGATGCGCCTGGTGGAGCGGGGCGCCGTCGATCTCGACGCCCCCGTGGTTCGCTATCTCCCCTGGTTCAAGACCGCCGATCGCCGCGGCTCGGAAATCACCATCCGGATGCTGCTCCACAACACCTCCGGCATTCCGAGCGAGGATCGGGGCCTCTTCAGTCAGGACACCGACGAGAGCGCCGCGGAGCGGGAAGTCCGCGGCCTGTCCCGAGTGCCACTGGTGCGCGCGCCCGGAAAGTCGTTCGAGTACTCCAACGAGAACTGGACCGTCGCCGGCGCGGTAATCGCCGCGGTGTCCGGGGTTCCGTACAGCACGTTCCTCGAACGGGAGGTGCTCCGTCCGCTCGGCATGACCCGCTCGAGCACGGCGCTGGCCCGATTCCCGGACATCGGCGCGCTCTGGGGCCACTATGCCGGCGCCGACGGCGTGCGGCCGGCCGAGCCGCGATTCCTGGCGGTGGCGCTGGCCGCCGGGAGCGAGCTGCGCGTCACCGCCGAGGACATGGGTCGCTACCTGGCCATGCTGCTCCAAAGAGGGCGGGTGGGAGGGGAGCAGTTTCTGTCGGAACGGTCGGTGCGGGAACTGTTCGTTCCGGGCAGCGTCACCACGGTCGACATGCCCGACATGGGCGTCATGGGCGGGAAGGCCGGGTACGCCATGGGGTGGGTGGTGATGGAGGCCGATGGCCGCACGATCATCCAGCACGGTGGCGACGCCGTGGTGATGGGCTCCTGGACGATGATCGACACGGTGACGAACACGGCGGCCAGCATCCTCTACAACGGCCCGACCCTCGATGCCTATCGCTACCCGAGCAAGGTCTGGGTCGTCAACAACCTGCTGCACCTGGCCGCGGGCCAGCCGCTGTCGGACCTCGGCCGGCCCAAGGAACTCGACCCGACCCGGAACGACTACGAGCTGCCGGCCCGGTTGCTCGATCGTTATGTCGGAACCTATCTCTCGGCAGAGGGGCAGCGACTCACCATCCGGCGCGACGCCGGGGCCGACCGCTTGCTGCTCGACATGGTGGCTGGCCCGATGCGCTACGGGTATGCCCTCGACTTTGCCAGCGAGGCGAGTGCCGTGCTCCGGAACATCTCGGGCGCCGTGGTCACCCAGTTCCTGGTGACGCCGGGGGGTCAGGTCACCGGGCTCGCGGGCGGTGTCCCGGGCGGGGTGTATCGGAAGCGGTCTGAGGCGGAAGCCGCCAAGATCCAGGAGGCTCGATCGATCAGCGGGCGCCTGACGGTCCAGCTGCCGCGCCGTTGGACGGTGCGGTGGGACGGCGACGCCTTCGAGGCCCGGGACTCGGCCGACAGCAGCATGGTGGTGAGGGGCAGCGTGGTCGGCGGCGGGGCGGCACCTCCGGGGCCCGCCGCCGCGCCGATCCGGTCGGAGACCATCGGTCGGTACGAATGGAGCCGGCGGACCTGGCTCGACGGCCAGGGCCCGGCAACGCGGCAGCGAATCGCCCTCACCACGGCGCTGGGCGGGACCGGGTTCCGGCTCGAAGCCGCCGCGCCGCCGGGTCGACTGACGGCCCTGCTACGCGACGTGGTGGTGCCGCTCCTTACCACCCTCGAGCTGGGGGCCTTTCAGGCCGTCGGTCGCTGAACGACGCTGGTCGCGCCGTCAGGGCAGGGCGTCGAGGAGCGCGTTCCGGAGTTCGCTCGGGTCGATCCCGTCGTCGTTGACCATCACGACGATGGCCAGCCGCTTGTCGGGCACCAGGACGAGATCGGATCGAAACCCGTTGTCGCCACCGCTGTGCCAGACCAGTTGGGCTCCCTTGCGGACCGGCAGGAACCAGCTCAGCCCGATCCCCATTTTCTCATAGGGTGACGTGGCGCCGGCCTGGCGCGCCCGCTCGGCGATCTCGGCGGTCATGTCGCGCTGAATCGTCCAGAGCTCGTCGTACGAGGCGGCCCCGAGAATGCTGGCCTGCTCGAGCGTTCCCCGACCGAGATTGGCGGCCGCCCACCGCAACATGTCGTCCACGTTCGAGTGAAGCGTCGAGCTGGCCGCGTGGCGCCGGTTGTAGGGGTAGTAGCCGATGGGGCGGGAGGTCCCGGTCGAATCGCGGTGATGGCCGTACGCCATCAGGGTAGAGTCGATGTCGGTCATCAACAGGGTGCTCTTCCTCATCCCGAGCGGGGTCAGGATTCGCGCCTGGATGTAGTCCTCGAAGCTCTGGCCCGACACCTTGGAAATCAGATCCGCCAGGATCTCGAAGCCGATGTTGCTGTAGGCCCAGCGCTCCCCGGGCGCCGCGATCAGGGTCGAGTCCGCGAGGCCCCGGACGTAGCGCTCGAGCGCGCCGTCGTCGTACTCCGGGTTCTGCCAGCGGTAGTCCTCGACGTCGCCGATGCCGGCGGTGTGGGTCAGCACCTGACGAACCGTGATGCCCGCCGCCCGCGGATCCTTCATCGCGAAGTAGGGCAGGTAGGTCCGGACCGTGCTGTCGAGGGACACCTTGCCGCTCTCGACCAGCTGCATGATGGCCGTGGCGACGAACGGCTTGGTGACCGACGCCATGTGGAAGAGCGTCTCCGGTCCGACGGCCGGATTGCCGGTGCCGCCCCCCCGGGAGCCGAATCCGGCCCGGTAGAGAACCGCTCCGTCGCGCCACACGCCGACCGCCAGGCCCGGAGCCCGCTCCTCGGTCGCGAACCGCGCGGCAATGGCGGCCAGGGTGTCGGCGACGGGGTTCGAGGCGCTCGGTTGAGGCCGGGGCCCGCATCCGGCCAGGGCCGCGGCCAGGATCAGAATGACGGTGCCGCGCATGGTTGCTCCTGGCCCGATCGGGCCGGTTAGGCGCCCCGGTTGGAGGCGCCGGACCCGCTAGGGAATGGCGCTCCGGCGCCGGACGATCTGGCGCTCACTCTCCGGGTTCCACTTCGGTCGCTCCGGCCCGTTGGCAATGGCCAGGCCGGTCTGGAAGATCAGCCGGACCACCCGCGCCATCTTCTCCGCGTCGATCTTGTCGGGCGAGTCCGTGACCGCGTGGTAGTCCGGATGGAACCCGTTGGTGAAGAACAGGATCGGGACGCCGTTCCGGGCAAAGTTGTAGTGATCCGACCGGAAGTAGATCCGTTCCTCGGGCCATTGATCCGGCAGCACGCCGACGCCGAGGTCGCGGTTGGCGCCGGCGACTCGATCGACCGTGGCGCCCAGGTCCGAATGTTCCCGACCGATTACGACGATCGAGTCCCGCCAGTTTCGACCCAGATGGTCCATGTTGATGTTGGCGACGATCCGATCGATCCCGACGGTGGGGTGCCGGGCGAAGTACTCGCTGCCCCAGAGGCCGCGTTCCTCCCCGCTCACCGCCACGAACAGGATGGACCGCCGGGGCCGGGCGGCCGGGTTGGCGAACGCCTCCGCCAGCTCGAGGACGGCCGTCGTGCCGGATCCGTTGTCGTCGGCGCCGTTGCAGATCGAGTCCGCCGGACTCACGCCCCGGCACCGGGAGCCGACGTGGTCGAAGTGGGCCGAAATGGCCAGGTACTCGCCGCGGAGCGTCGGGTCGGTGCCGGGCACGATTCCGACCACGTTGGGCACTTCGTGCCGCCGGTCCTCGGAGTAGGCGACGGTCGCCGTGATCGACCACCCGGGCGCCGGTTCGACCCGGACCGCGGAACTGGCCCGGGCCGCCTCGATCGACGCCTGGGCCTCCGGAATGGCCGCCACGACCGCCGCCTCCCGGACCGCGATGACCGCCGGCCAGCCCACCGACTCCGCGATGACGATCCCCCGGGTCGGCCCGTTGAGCCGGGCAAAGGCGCTGTCGTCGTTGATCGACAGGACCACGAGCGCCGCTCCGGCGTTGGCGGCGGCGATCAGGATCTGGCCCACGTTGGGGGCCCGGCCGCGCCAATCGGCGGCCCAGTAGAGCGTCCGGCCCGCGACGGCCGCCGGATCGAGTTCGGTGCTCGGGCCGATCGGGCCCCCGCCCAGCGCCAGGTCGCGGGTGGTGACGGTATCGAGGGGCGCTCCGAACGCCAGCTTGGCGTCGGCCGGAAAGCGGAAGCTGAACCGGGCGGCGGCCGGGTTGCTGATCGCCAGGGACGACCGTGTCGGGTCGACGGTGCGGATCCGGATGCCGTAGCGCTGGAAGTAGCCGTCGCTCCCCGCCGGCTGGAGGCCGATACGTTCGAACTCGCGGGCCAGGTATCGGGCCGTCGACTCGAGGCCCGGGCTCGGCGTGTCGCGCCCGCCCATCGAGTCGTGGGCGATGATCCCGATCCGTCGTTTGATGTCCGCCTCGGTGATCGTCGCCGCCGCTCGGCCA
>JAEUJH010000394.1 GCA_016794825.1 Gemmatimonadota bacterium | reverse complement strand
ATCCGGAAGATGACCCTCCTCCCGGCCCAGCGGCTCGAGGCCTCGGTGCCGCAGCTCCGCACCAAGGGGCGGATCAAGGTCGGTGCCGATGCCGACCTCACCATCTTCGACCCGGCCCGGGTCATCGACCGGGCCACGTTTGCCGAGCCGGCCCAGCCGTCGGCCGGGATCGTGCACGTGGTGGTGAATGGGACGCTGGTGGTGCGCGACGAGGCGCTGGTGCCGGGGGCGACGCCGGGCCTGGCCATTCGCCGGCCCGTCGCGCGACGTTAGGCCGTCGTTCCGGCGGACTCCACCCGCTGGGCCCGGCTCACTGGTCGGCTTTCATCTCGGTCAACGCCACTCGAGCCGCCCGGCCGGCGGCGGTGCCCCGGAACCGATCGGCAAACCGGGCCAGCTCCGTCATCAGGCGGCCCCGGTCGCCGGTGGCGCGGTGGAGATCGATCAGCGCCTGGTGAGCCCGGAACTCGTGCGTCGGGCTGCCCGCCTCGCGCACCCGGCGATATACCTGGGCGGCCTGATCGAACTGGCGGAGGTGGCCGGCCAGGATGCCGGCCATGGCCAGGCTGGCGTCGAGGTCGTCGGGATGGTCGAGCAGGTGGGCCTCGAACGCGTCGACGGCCTCCTGGTAGCGGCCCCGGGCCACCAGTGACTCCTGGTAGGAGAAGGACGGGGCGGGGGGCAGGTTGCCCGCCGCCAGGAGCACGTGCGCCGCGCCCGCGCCGGCCCGGCCGGCCAGATACCACGAACCAAACCCCAGCGCGACGCCGACCAACAATCCGAGCGCCACGACCGCCAGCATGGTCAGGCCGCTGGCCTGGCGGGTTTCCGCGAGGTAGTAGGCCACCGCCGCGCTGATAATACCGCAGGCTGACACGGTCAGCGAGAGCGCCCGGATCAGGAACGCCCGTTCGCCCGAGTCCACGTCTTTCAGCATGGGGAATAAAAGCATGCTCTCCCTTCTGCTCGCCACGCTGGCCCTGACCCTGGCCCCGGCGCCCGCCGCGCGCCCGGTGCGGGTCCTCTTCATCGGCAACAGCTACACCTTCTTCCACGACGTCCCCGGGCTCCTGGTTGACCTCGGGCGCCGGGCCCGGCCCGCTCGCGACATCGAGGTCGACCAGGTGGTGGTGGGCGGCGCCACGCTCCGCGATCACTGGGGCGACGGCCGCGCCCTCGACAAGCTCCGCGCCGGCCGCTGGGATTATGTCGTGCTCCAGGAACAGAGCATGCTGGGGTACGTGGCCGAGAACGGCGTGGCGCGCGTCAACCACCCCGAGTACTTCCGGCGGTCGGCCCGTCTGTTCGATCGGGAAATCCGCGCGGCCGGTGCCCGGACCGTGCTCTTCCACACCTGGGCCCCGCGCGATCATCCCGAGTGGCAGGGCGCGCTCGACGTCGGCTACTTCCCGCTGGCTCGCGAGTTGAACGCGATCCTGGCGCCGGTCGGGGTCGCGTGGCAGCGGGTCCGGCGGGATCGCCCCGAACTCGATCTCTATTTCCGCGACGGGCGGCATCCCGGACCGGCCGGGTCGTACCTGGCGGCCGTCACCCTCTGGGCCGCCATCTTCGGGCAATCGCCCGTGGGGCTGTCCTCGGTGGTGTGGGGCCGCGCGCCCGACCCCCAGACCGGCCAGCCGACCGACCCGCCGCGCGAGCTGGTCCGCCTAACGGCCGCCGACGCCCGCCTGCTGCAGGAGGCGGCCTGGGACGCGCGGGCCGTGGCCCAGCGCGGCACCTTTGCCGGCCCGACCCCGAAGCCGGTGGTGTCCGAGCCACTCCCGGCGGGGCGCACCTTTACGGCCGCGGAGTTGGAGGGCACCTGGGCCGGCCGGATGGAGTTCTACCCCGACCCCACCGAGGTGTCCTTGACGTTGACGCGGGATGGCGCGGGCTGGAAGGCGCGCTGGCGGGCCGACCTGACGATCGGGACCGACCGGCATCGGCTGGACTACGCCCTGCCGGAAATTCGGGTGACGGACTCGACCCTCGGCTTCGACGCCTATGAGCCCCGGATCCTGGGGCAATCCGAGCGGCACTGGGCCGTGCTGGTGGGTGACACGCTGGTGGGCCGCGCCGAACTGGGCGACGAGGACCGAATGCCCCATTTCGTGGGGCGCTGGAGGCTCGTTCGGCGCCGCTGATCGAGCCAGGACCCTCCGTCAGTCGCCGTTCATCGACCAGGACCCTCTGTCAGTCGCCGAAGCGATCACCATCCTCGAGGCCCCAGCCTGGTTGCCCGGAACGAGTGGGTGGCCCAGAGCACGTCGCGACTCTCCAGAGACTGCTGATACTCAAGATTGGCGCGGCCTGCGCCAGCAGGGGTTCCCGGGAACGGTCCCTCGTTGCAACCCGAGGGCCCTATTTGTGTAGTGGACTACACAAATAGGGCAGTTCGCCGTGCTCGGGATGTCTTACTCAACGGTCGGCGTCTGCTGTCAGGAGCCGGTCGAACTCGAACCCGGGACATGCGGGTCGGGCAAACGGGCCAGGAGTCGCTGCGTCAACCGGCCGACTGAAAGTGGCCAACCACGGCGGCCTGGAAACCGGGGTCGAGCACCGCGCTCAGGTGATCGCCGAGGCACCGGGTGAGCCGGAGGTTCGGGAGGTACTTCTCGAACCGCTGTTCGGTCGGGAGCGCGCCCGCGTCGCGGTCGCCGTTCAGGACCATGACCGGGCGGTCGAAGGCGCGGAGCGCGGCCGGTTCGACGGCGTCGGTCAGTTGGCCCCGAAGCACCGCCGCCGCCACCTGGCGGTCGACGCCAAGCTGCGCGGCCAGCGTCGAGTAGATGACGCCGAATCCTTCGGGCGGGGCGGAGCCGTCGAGGATGGCGGCCGAGTACTCCGCGAATTCCTTGAACGTGATCGGTCGGGGCACCGAGTCGGGAATCGGAAATTCGGGCGGCAGGTCCATCGGTTCGCCCGCCACGATCGATGCGCCGATGCCGCCCAGGATGGCGGACTGGACCCGGGCCGGCGCCTCGGCGATCAGGTGGACGGTCGTGACCGAGCCCATCGAATAGCCGAGCACGTGAGCGCGGGCCACGCCGAGCCGATCGAGTAGCGTGATCATGTCGCGCGCCATGGCGCGGCCCTGATACGCGGCGGTGGTGGCGGGTTTGCCGGATTGGCCGTGGCCGCGCATGTCGGGCACCAGGACCCGGAACCCGGCGTCGACCAGGCGGCCCACCATCCCGGCCCTGGCCGTCGGATCGACCTCGAGGGGGGCGGCACCCGGCATCGGCATCGCCGCCACCATGGCGAGCATGCGCTCCGCGGGGCCGAAATTGGTGAGGCCGTCCGTCAGGAACCCGTGCAGCAGCAGCGCCACGGGGGCACCGGTACCGGAGTCGTGATAGGAGATCAGGGTGCCGTCGAACGACGGAAACTCGTGGCGGGTCAGCGGCGACATGGGATCGGCCTTCCTCGAGGCCCGGGGTCTGGACTGCTAATACTCATGCCACCCGGGCCGTTCCGGAACCGTCGGCTCCGCCCCGCACCTTGGCGGCCGCCGTCGCGGCGGGTCGGCCAGCAGCGGGTCAGCCCCCAGTCGGGTCGGCCCCCAGGCGGGTCGGCCCCTTGCGGGAATCCGCGGACCGCTGTATTCATACAAACGTATGAAACAGTCCGAATCCTCCACCCGAGCGTCGCTCGTCGCAGCCGGCCGAAAGCTGTTTGCTGACAACGGGTTCGACGGGGCGTCCGTCCGAGACCTCTGCGCCCTGGCTGGGGCCAATCTCGGCGCCGTCACGTATCACTTTCGCACCAAGCAAGCGCTGTACGGCGAAGTCATCGATTCCACCGTGGCACCGATGGCCGACCGTTTGGTGGCCGCCGCCACCGGTCCCGGCGCCCCACTCGACCGCGCCGAGGCGGTCGTCCGGGCCCACTTCGCCTATCTCCGGGATCACCCCGAGTTGCCCCGCCTGTTGGTGCGGAGCCTGCTCGATACCGGGATGCCCCCGGCCGCGGCGCTCACCCACCTGCGTCGGGTCATGGCCGCGGCGCGGCTTCTGATCGAGGAAGGGCAACGGGACGGGAGCATCCGGCCCGGGCATCCGATCGTGATGGCCCTCGGTCTCATGTCGCAGTCCCTGCACCTCACCATGTTGCGCGCCAGCCTGGGGCAGCTCGGCGCGATCGATCTGGCCGATCAGGCCGATTCCGCCCAGGTACTCGACAACATCGTGCGGTCGGTCCGGGGCGGACTGGCCGCGGGAGCCGAGGCCCCATGACGCGACCCGTCACCCCCTGCCTAACGCTGATCGGCGGGCTGCTGCTGCCGCTGGCCTCGCTGGCGGCTCAGAGCCGGCCTTTCACCATCGCCGATGCCGTGGCGACGACCCTGGCGTCGCATCCCGCGATGGCCGCGGCCGATGCCGCCCGCGCCGGCACCCGAGCGGGAGTCCGCCAGGCGCGGGCGTCGTGGTGGCCGTCGTTGACCGTGGACGGCAGCGCCACTCGGTTCGAGGAGCCGATGATCGTGGCGCCGCTCCATGGGTTCGACCCGACCCGACCGCCGGTGTTCGACCAGAGCCTCTGGCAGGCCAACCTGTCGGTGGCCTGGTCCCTGTTCGACCCGCAGCGCGGCGCCCGAATCGATCGGGCCCGAGCCGAGGAGTCGGTCAGCGGCGCGACGGAACGGCTGACCCGCGAGGGGCTGATCGCTCGCGCCGTCGTCGGTTTCCTCGAGGCGGCCACGGCCCGGGAGATGATGACCTTCCACGACGGCCGGGTCGCCGCGCTCGAGACGGAACGGAACCGCGCCCGCCAGTTCGTCCGGGAGGGGCGCACCGCGCGCCTGGCCGAGATCAGGGCCGACGCGGCCCTGGCAGCGGCCCAAGCGGATCGGATCGCCGCCAAGGGCCGACTGGATGCGTCGCTCCAGGTTCTCGAACGCCTGGTGGGCCTCCCGCCGGGCTCGCTGGCCGACCGGGCCCTCGCCGGGGCCGCCGTCGTCGGCGCCGACACCTCGCTCGCCCGTTCGGCCGTGCTCGCCGCCGTCGAGGCCGGCAACCCCGAACTCGCGCGCCGGGCCGGTCGAGTGGCCGCGCTCCGCGCCGCCCGGGCCGACGCGCGCGGCGCCTGGTTGCCGCAACTCCGCGTGGTGGGCCGGGTCGTCCAGTACGGCTCCGGCAAGGGCTCCGAGGCGGCCGAGTGGCAAACCGGCGTGGCGGTCAGTTATCCGCTGTTTACCGGTGGCGCTCGCTCGGCCGCGAGCGACCGGGCCAGCGCGGAACTCGCCGGGGCCGAAGCCGAGTTGGCCGCCGCCCGGCGCGATCTCGGCGACGCGGTCGATCGGGCGTTGACGGGCTGGACGGCCGCCCGCGGCCGGGTGGCGGCGCTGCGAGCGGCCGAGGCCCAGGCGGCCGAGGTGGCTCGGATGGAGCGGCTCGCGCTCGACCAGGGCGCTGGCGTGCAGACCGACTACCTGGCGGCGCAGGCCGATCTGCTGCGGGCCCGCGCCGCGCTGGCCGAGGCCCGCGCCACCGTGGTGGCGGCCCGGGTCGAACTGGCCCGTCTTGCCGGTGAACTCTCGCTGGAGTGGCTTGGTGCCCACCTGGAGTCCGACTCATGAATCCGCGAATCGTGTTTGCCACCGCCCTGACGGTTGCCCTCCCGCTCGGAGGGTGCGCCGATCGAACCGCTCCGGGCCTCGAGGCGTCCGGGACCGTGGAAGCCACCGAGGCCGGCCTTGGCTTTCAGGTCCCCGGTCGGATCGCGACGGTGCTGGTGCGGGAGGGCGATCGGGTCGATTCCGGCGCGGTGCTGGCCCGACTCGATACCCGCGACCTGCTGGCCCGCCGGGCCCAGGCCGAGGCCCAACTCCTGGCCCAGCGGGCCCGACTCCGCGAGTTGGAGCGCGGCGCGCGCCCCGAGGAAGTGGCGCAGGCCGAGGCCGCGGCCCGGGCCGCGGAGCGCCAGCGGGCCGAGGCGCAGCGGACGGCCGAACGCTCCCGCAATCTGTTCCGGGGCGACGTGCTGAGCCGCGAACAGCTCGACCAGGCGGAAACGGCGCTGGAGGTGGCCACCGAACGCGAGCGACAGGTGGCGGAACAGCTCCGCCTGGTTCGCCAGGGGCCCCGGGCCGAGCAGATCGCGGCCCAACGCGCCACCGTCCAGGCCGCCGAAGCGGCGGTGGCACAAGTCGAGGCCACGCTGATCGACGCGGAGGTCCGGGCGCCGTGGCGCGGCATCGTCACCCGGCGGCATCGGGAACCGGGCGAGACGGTGGCCCCGGGGTTGCCCGTGGTGACCGTCATGGATCCCGGCGACCGATGGGTCCGGATCTACGTCCGGGAGGATCGGATCGGCCAGGTCAGTCTCGATCAGGAAGCCACGATCCGGACCGACAGCTTTGCCGACTCGACCTTCCAGGGCCGGGTGCGGTTCGTGGCCACCGAGGCCGAGTTCACGCCCCGCAACGTGCAGACCGCGGAGGAACGGCTCAAGCTCGTCTACGCGGTCAAGGTGGCCATCGCCGCCGACGGGGGGCTGGCCCTCAAGCCCGGGATGCCGGCCGACGTGGTCCTGCGGGAGCGCGCGCCATGAACCCGACGGCCGGCGATCCCGTGGTGGTGCTCGAGGGGCTGACCCGCCGGTTCGGCACCGCCGTCGCCGTGGCCGATCTGTCGTTTGCCGTCGAGCGGGCCGAGCTGTTCGGGATCGTGGGCCCCGATGGGGCCGGCAAGACGACCACGCTCCGGCTCCTGGCCGGGGTGCTGCCGCCCACCAGCGGCGACGCCCGGCTGTTCGGAATCAGCGTGGCGCGCGAGCCCGAGCGGGTCAAACCCCAGCTGGCCTACATGGCGCAACGGTTCGGACTCTACGAAGACCTGACCGTGGCGGAGAACATCCACTTCTACGCCGACCTCTACCGCGTGCCTCGGCGCGAGCGGGCCGACCGAATCGAGCGTCTCCACGCCTTCAGCCGCCTGGGCGAGTTTTCCGACCGACTGGCGGGTGCCCTGTCGGGCGGGATGAAACAGAAGCTGGCCCTGTCGTGCGCCCTGGTGCACCGGCCGGCCCTGTTGCTCCTGGACGAGCCCACCTTCGGCGTCGACCCGATTTCGCGCCGGGACCTCTGGCTCATTCTTCACGAGATGGTGGCGGAAGGCGTCACCATCGTGGTCAGCACCTCGTACCTCGACGAGGCGGAGCGCTGCGATCGCGTCGTCCTTCTCGACCGCGGCCGGGTCCTGGCCTTCGACCGGCCCGCGGCGCTCCAGGCCGCGTTTCCGGGCCGCCTGCTCTCGGTGGCGACCGCCGAGCCGCGGGACGCCCGCGACCGCCTCCGCGACCACCCGGCGGTGGCGCGGGCCACGTTGTTCGGGCGCAACCTCCACGTGCAACTCGCTCCCGGTGGGAGTCCGGAGGCGGTCGCGGCCGCGCTGGCCGCCGCGGCCATCCCGACCGAAGGGATCGTGGCCATCGAGCCCTCGCTCGAGGACGTGTTCATCGATCGGGTGGCGGGGAGCGCGGTCTCGTGACGGTCGCGGTCGAGGTGCGGGATCTGACCCGTCGCTTCGGGACCTTCACCGCGGTGGACGCGGTGAGCTTTACCGTGGAACGGGGGTCGATCTTCGGTTTCCTCGGCCCCAACGGGGCCGGGAAGACGACGACGATCAAGATGCTCTCGGGCCTGTTGCGGCCCACGGCGGGGCGTGCCCTGGTGGCCGGCCTCGACGTGGCCGCCGAGCCGAGCCGGGTGCGGGAGCGGATCGGTTACATGTCGCAGCGGTTTTCGCTCTACGCCGATCTCGCCGTCGAGGAGAACATCCGGCTGTTCGCGGGACTGTACGGCGTCGCCGGACCCCGTTTTGCCGCCCGGCGGGACTGGGTCCTCACGATGGCGGGACTGACGGGTCGCGAGGCCGAGTACGCCGGCGACCTCCCGCTCGGCTTCAAGCAACGGCTGGCGCTGGGATGCGCCGTGCTGCACGAGCCGCCGCTGCTGTTCCTCGACGAGCCGACTTCGGGGGTCGACCCCGTGGCCCGCCGCGCCTTCTGGGACCTGATCGATGGTCTGGCCCAGGCTGGCACCACCGTGTTGGTCAGCACCCACTACCTCGAAGAGGCGGAGTTCTGTCACCGCCTGATCCTGATGAACCGGGGCCGCCTCATCGCCGAAGGCGATCCTCCCGGGGTGCGGCGCCTGATGCGGGAGCCGATCTGGGCGTTTCTGCCGGATGACGCCCCCCGCGCGGTGGAGGCTCTTCGGCGGGAACCGGCGGTGCTGGAGGCGGCGATGTTCGGGCGCGCGGTCCACGCGGTGCTGAAGCCCGAGGCCGACGCCGAGCGCGCGGTGCCCGCGGCGCTCGGGGCCGCCGGCATCGGATTTCGGGATCTCGCCCGGATCGAGCCGTCGCTGGAGGATGTCTTCGTGGCGCTGGTCCGCCGCGAGGGCGGGGCGGTGGTGGACTAGTCATGCTCGACCCGATCCGGTTGGCCGCCATGGCGCGGAAGGAATGGATCCAGCTCCGGCGCGACGCCCGGAGCATGGCGCTGGCCTTCGTGCTGCCGCTCTTGCTGCTGCTCTTCTTCGGCTACGCCATCACCTGGGACGTGCGCGACATCCGGCTCGCGGTCCATGACGCCGACGGCGGGGCCGATGCCCGCGACCTGATCCAGGCCTTCGAGTCGAGCGGCTACTTCCGGGTGGTGAGCCGGCTGGATCGTTCGGCCGACGCCGATCGGGAACTCGAGGCGGGCCGAGCCCTGGCGGTCATGGCCATCCCCCCGGACTTCGGGGAGCGGCTTCGGGCCGGGGAGCCGGCCCCGGTCCAGCTGCTGCTCGACGGGAGCGATGCCAACACCGCCACCATCGCCCTCGGCTACGCGGACGCGATCGCGAGCCGGTTCGGCCAGCAGGTGGTGCTTCGGGGGGTGCGGATCGATCCACCGGTCGAGGTGGCCTCTCGGGTCTGGTACAACCCCGAGCTCCGGAGCCGGAACATGATCGTGCCCGGCCTGGTAGCCGTCATCATGTCGATCATCGCCGCCATGCTGACCGCCCTCACCATCGCCCGGGAGTGGGAACGGGGCACCATGGAACAGCTGGCCGCCACGCCCGTCCATCGGCTCGAAGTGGTACTGGGCAAGCTGGTGCCGTACCTCGGGATCGGGTTCGTGGACGTGGCCGTGGCGGTGGCGGCGGGGGTATTCATCTTCGACGTGCCACTCCGCGGCAACCTGCTCCTGCTCGCGGCCATGACGTTGCTCTTCCTGATCGGGGCGCTCGGCCTCGGGATGTTCATCTCCGCGGCCATGCGAAGTCAGGTCCTCGCGACCCAGGTGGCGATGATCGCCACCTATTTGCCGGCGCTGCTGTTGTCCGGCTTCCTCTTCGACATTGCCAGCATGCCGGTGGTGCTCAAGGCGGCCACGGCCATCGTGCCGGCGCGGTACTACATCACCGTCACCCGGGGCATCTTCCTCAAGGGAGTCGGGGTCGAGGCGCTCTGGGCCCAGGGCCTCGCCATGATCGTCTTTGCCGCCGCGGGGCTCGGCCTGGCGGCGGCGACCTTCCGGAAACGAATCGCGCCATGACCGACCGATCGCGGCGATGGGGGCGGGTCGGCGCGTTGCTCCGGAAGGAGTGGCGCCAGCTGTTTCGCGATCCCAAGACCAAGCGGATCATCTTCGTGTCGCCGATCATCCAGTTGTTGCTGTTCGGGTACGCGGTCAACACCGACGTGCATCGGGTGGCCACCTGGGTGGTGGATCACGAGGGCAGCGCCACCTCCCGCGCCCTCCAGGACGCGTTGACCGCCGGCGGCTACTTCCGGATCGTGGGGCGGTCCGATCGACCGGCCGACCTGGCCCGGGCGCTGGATCGCGGCGACGCCGTCATCGGGATCGAGATTCCCCCGGCGTTCGGCGGCGATCTCGCGGCCGGGCGGAGCCCCGCCGTGCAGGTGCTGGTCGACGGCACCAACTCGAACACCGGGACGGTGGCGCAGGGCTACGTCACCCGCATCGTCCAGCGGTTCGGGACCGAGCGAGCGGCGGGGCCGAACCGCCCGGCCGCGGGCGTCGACCTGGTGGCGCGGGCGTGGTACAACCCGGGCCTCACCAGCCTGGTCTACAACGTCCCGGCGGTGCTCGGCGCCTTGGTGTTCATGATGTCGCTCCTCCTGATCGGCCTGGCGGTGGTCCGGGAGCGGGAACTCGGCACCCTGGAGCAATTGCTCGTCAGTCCGCTGACGCCGGGCGAGCTGATGCTCGGCAAGACGCTCCCGGTGGCGGCGGTGGCCCTGATCGATCTGGTGCTGGTCGCCACGGTGGCCATCCTCTGGTTCGAGGTGCCGTTCCGCGGCAGTCCGGTGGCGTTGGTCCTCGCGACCCTGCTGTTTGCTCTGGCCGCGCTGGGCATGGGACTGCTGATCTCCACGGTGTCGAGGACCCAGCAGGAGGCCTTCATGGCCATGTTCCTGCTGATCCTGCCGGCTCTCATTCTGTCGGGCTTCATGTATCCGATTCATACCATGCCCGAGGCCTTCCAGGCGCTGACGCTGGTCAATCCGGTGCGCTGGTACATCGAGATCGTCCGGGCCCTCTTCCTCAAGGGGGCCACCGTGGCCGAGTTGTGGCGGCCGTACCTGGCGTTGACGCTGATGGGGATCGGGGTGTTCGCGGTGGCTACCTGGCGGTTCCGCCGCGCCGTGGGGTGAGGGCGCGATGGTTGACTCGGCCGCTGGCACGAGGTTCGTGACGGTCCTTCGGCCCGAGGTGTCTTGAACCTCCCTTTGGGGAAGGAGACTCCGATGAATCTTCGCTTGAGCGCCGTGACGCTGACCCTGGCGCTGGTGGGGGCGGGTGGCTGCCGCACCGAGTCGCCTCCGGCGGCTCGCCCCGCCGAGCCGCCGCATTCGACCGCCGCCGAGCCGGAGGGAGCCGGCGGGCCGGGGCTGCCGCTTCGGGAGATCATGCGCGCCCTCGGCGCCGACATGGGCGCCGTGGCCATGGCGGTGTGGGCGGACGACCGAGCCGGGGTGGCCGCGGCCGCGCGGCGGATTGCCGACCACCCGTCGGTGTCGGCGGAGCAACGGGCCGCGATTCAGGCCGCGCTCGGCGCCGAGTTCCCGGCGTTCGCGCGGCACGACCATGCCGTGCATGAGGCCGCGTTGGGGTTGGCCGCCGCGGCCGACAGCGGGCGGGTCGGGGCCGCGCTGCTCGCACCCTTGGGGCAAGTCCAGCAGGGATGCATCGCGTGTCACGACGCGTTTCGGACCCGGGTGGCGGCCGCGCTCGGTGACTCGGTCGGGGGCACCCGGACGCCATGAGCCCGGGTGGCTTCAACGCGAAATTGGCCTGAACGGCTCGTGCTGCGCCTCCTCCCGATACCCGATGGCTTATTAGTGTAGTCCACTACACAAATAGGCGGTCGGACCGGGCCGATCATTGGTTGGCGGCCCGCCTCGGAACCCCGGGCCGGCTCGATCGCCCGCGTCGGCCATCCCGGACCGGCCCGATCCCCCCGCGTCGGAATCCCAGGTCGGCTCGATCGGCGCGCCTCGGAATCCCGGGCCGAGCTGACGCGTCATCAACCCGGCTCCGGAACCCCGCTGAGCAACGGCGGATGCTCGATGACCCAACCTTGAGGCCGCCGCCTACGGCATCACCACCCCCGCGCTGGTTCCTCCCGGCGTCCGAATCCGGATCTCACTCCCGCTCGGCGGGCGATGCGCCACCACGATCCAACTCGGGGGTGACCTGCAGCAGATCCATCGGCGCGACCGCGCCGCTGATGTAGATCACCGTGGTTTCGCCCGGGGCAAAGCCAGCGCCGCGGATGGTCAGCTGCGGGAACGTGGCGGTGGCCGGATCGAGTTGGCTGATGATCGGCACGATCTGGAGCGTGGTGCAGCCGTGGCCCGGGACCCGGACGCGTTGCACCGGGGTGGCGCGCCCCCTCCCCGCAAAACATCGACATCACCCCCGACTTGGCCGGCTTCGAGTGGATTCTCCGCGTACTTGAGAGAACCGGCTCCGATGGGGGGCCGTCCCCGCCGGAGGAGGGCTGCAATGAGTCGGGTTTGGTCGAGCGCGGTGGTCGCCGGGCTGGTGTCCGGGATGCTTGGGGCCTGCGGGGGGAGCGGGCCGACCTCGCCGCCTCCTCCACCGCCGCCGCCCCCGGTCGACACCGCCCGCAACGTCGCCGTCCACGCCGGTGCCGGCCAGAGCGCTCCGGCGGGGCAGCCGGTCCCGATCCCGCCTGCCATCCGGGTCACCAACGGGGCGGGGGCGCCGGTGTCCGGGATGACCGTGACCTTCGCGGTGACCGCGGGCGGTGGTTCGGTGACCGGGGGGACGGCCACCACCGGCGGCGACGGGGTCGCCGCCGTGGGGTCGTGGGTGCTGGGCGCGGTCGGAGCCAATGCCCTGGCCGCCACCGTCACCGGGGCCACGACCGGCAGTCCGGTCACCTTCACGGCCACCGGCCAGCCCGTCATCGTGCAGCCGGGCGCCGATACCACGCTCTCGGGCGTCGTTTCCGTTACCCGGTTCACCGTGCCGGTCGGGGTCACCGTCACGGTCCGGGACAGTCTGGTGCTCCGGGCCGACAGCGCGGTCGAGATCCGGGGCCGGATCGAGGGCAACTGTGTTCCCGTCACGATCGAGGCGGGTCAGGCCCTCACGCTCAAGGGCACGGTCCGGAATGCCTGCGCCCAGGCCGGTCCCCGGCCGCGCCTAACGCTCGTCGGGCGGGGTGGGTATCGGGTCGACAGCGCGGCGGTGGAGACCTCCGGCGACTTGCTTCTCACCAACGACCCCACGCTGACCGAGGCCGAGGTCGAACCCGGGGCATCCGCCGCGCCGGGTCGGGTGTCGACGGCCGCCGTGGCGGCCACCGACTGCATCGTGGCCAACTCCCGGTTCGACGCCAAACCGACCAAGGCGGCGAACGGCGTGGCCGGTCAGACCGGCACCGCCGGGGCCGACGGCACCCTGATGCGCGGCATGTGTCGCGGCACCCTCCGGCTGGAGGGCGGCGTCGTCATCGTGGCCCAGGAAGGCGGCGACGGGGGCATGGGTCAACATCAGCCCGGCTCGGGTCCGGCGAGCGCGGAAGGCGGGCCCGGTGGCGCCGGCGGTCGACTCGAACTCCTGGCCAGCGGCGAGGTGATCTCCTCCGGGCCCCTCAACCTGCTCGCCAGCGGGGTCGGGGGCCGCGGTGGGGACGCTCGGGCCATTGCGGGCCCGGACCCCGCGGGTCCGGTGGCGCCACAAGCGGTGGCCGGCGGCGGCACCGGCGGTGCGCCCGGTCTGGCAGCCATCCGGGCGGCCAGTCGGATCGAGTTCGCGGCGATCACCCGCCTTTCGATTGGCCGTGGTGGCATTGGCGGCAACGCCACGGCGGTCGGGGCGCGCGGGGCGGACGCCGCCGGCCCCACCACGCCGGCGCAGGCCGGCGGCGATGCCTTCGCGTTCGCCGGCTTGGGGGGCAATTCTCCCTCGCGGCAGCTCACGCCCCAGAACCTGACCGTGGTCGGTCCCGAGAACTTGCTCGTGATCGACGGTGACGGGGGCCGCGGCGGCGACGCCGAGGCGACCGGGGGCGAGGGCGGCACCGGCACGGCCGGCCGGGCCGACGGGGGTCGAGGGGGAATCAGCGAGGGGGCGGGCGGCCTTGGTGGCGACGCCCTGCTGGTCGATCACCTCGGCAAACGGTTCGGTGCCGGGGGAGCAGGCGGCGCCGTGCGATTGGCCGGCGGGCGGGGCGGGCGGGGCGCCGCGCAGTGCAGCTTGCCCCTCGGGCTCCTCCCGGGTGGCAAGGGTGGCGATGGAGGCGCGGTCCGGGCCTTCCTCGGCATCGGCGGGATCGGTCGGGTGGGTGGGCCGGACGGGGCAATCACGCTGAACGGGGTTGGCAACGGCGGCAACGGTGGGCACGGCGAGCCAGCCGGGCAGGGTGGGGCCGGTGGCGCGGCGACCGTCCCGGCGGGCGCGAATCGCGTCGGCCTCAACCACGCGGTGGGTCAGCGCGGGTTCGACTGCATCGGGGGCTTCGGCGACCTCAGCACCATCGTAACGGGCACGCTCGACCCCAACCCGTGTCCGTCGGTTCATACAACCCAGACGATCTCGAGCTTCTCGGCCAATCCGGTGGCCTACCAAATTTCCGAGTCGATTCCCCACTGGGGTCCCGGTCAGACCACGGGGCAGCTGTCCCCGGCGCCCGGTCCGACGACGGAATGGTCGCAGACGCCAGTGGTGTATAGCCGGGACCTGTGTTCGATGCAGAGTTCGGGTCCGGTGGTCTCGGGGCCGGTATCGTTCCTGTTCACCCTGGGCCCGACCAGCGTGACCAAGACCTTCAACGTGCGGTTCGAGTTCCGGCCCTGAGGGCGGCTCTGGATGCCGGCCCGGTTGAGCGGCGCCACGAACGGGGCGACGAGGCTAGGCACCGGCGTCACGCATCAACTGACGACGATCGGGGCGGCCCGGTCACTCCCCCCAGATTTCCCGGAAGACGGCCGCCAGGTCGATCTCGAGTGGCGCAATGGCCGGGTCCGGCTGCCATGCCAGGTGCTCGTCGATGATCAGGGGCGAAGCGTCGGCCGGCGTCCACGCCTCCACCAGGCGGGCGTCCAGATCCACGATCCAGTAGGTGGGGACGCCGGAGCGCTGGTACTGCCGCCGCTTGGTGACCCGATCGTACCGGGCCGTGGCGGGCGACAACACCTCGACCACCAGCGCGGGAATCCCGGCGTCGGCCCACTCGGCAAAGGGGCGGCCATCCGGGGTGGCAATGACGAAGAGATCGGGCTGCAACAACTGGCCGGACCGAAGATCCAGATCCGCCGGCGAGAACACGACGGTGCCGAGCCGGTGGGTTTGGCAGTAGGGCTTGAGCCGGTCGTAGAAGGCGC
>JAEUJH010000392.1 GCA_016794825.1 Gemmatimonadota bacterium | reverse complement strand
TCGGTGTTCCGGAACCAGGATGCCTGGCGGCCCAACCCGCTGATCGACGACGGACACTTCCGGACGATCCGGGTGGCGTTCAACTACGACACCCGGAACGATCCGGATCGACCGACGACGGGCTGGTGGATCGCCGCCGATTACGAGCGGAGCCGAAGCGACGACGCCTCGCCGCTCTCGCTGCCGCCCGCGGTCCGGGATCCGATCCCGCCGGGGCGGTACGCGTTCTCCAAGGTCCGCTTCGACATCCGGCGTTACGCCCGGTTCAATCCCTCGAGCCGGGTCAACGCCCGGATCACCGGGGCCGGCTGGGTGGGCGGCGACCAGCTGCCGGTCCAGCGCCGGGTTTCGTTAGGCGGTCCCGACATCCTGCCCGGCTTCGGCTTCCGCTCCCTCAACTGCGGCCCGGTCGGGTTCATCGACCAGGCCCAGGCGTCCCTCTGCGACCGGATGCTGGCGGTGCAACTCGAGGTCCGGACCCCGCTCCCGGTGTCGCTGCCGATCCGGATCCGGAACGCCGACCTGGCGGCCATCCAGCAGATCCTCGGCATCGAACAGGCCGACCTGGTCCTGATGGGGAACGCCGGCAAGGCATGGCTCACGGGCGAGGGGCCGGGGCGGGTGCCCAACGACCGGATCCCGGTCCTCCGGGAGTGGGACGCCGACATCGGGGCGGGCCTCGATGCCGGTGGCATCGGGCTCTACGTGGCCAAGGCCGTCGCGGTCGACCGGGCCTTCCGTTTCGTTCTCCGGTTGCAGCGCCGCTTCTGATGCGCCGTCTGGTCTTCGGTCTCCTCTGGCTGGGCGCGGCCCCGGTCACCCTCGCGGGGCAGACGGCCACCGAGGGGCGATCGGTCAGCATCGCGATGAGCCTCGACACCGCGGTCCAGCGCGGCGGGGCCCGGCGACCGATCGTCCATTTCCGGAACCTGCTGGCCGACGAGCGCTGGCTCCAGGCGCTCGACAACTCGCTGCCGCTGGTGATCTCGTATTCCCTCCAGACCTGGCGCTCGCGGGATGGCTGGATCGACGAACTGATCAGCTCGACGAGCTGGCAGACCGTGGTCACCAAGGAGCCGTTGCAGGACGAGTACACCGTCACCCTGTTCGTGAGCGGGCGGATGCTCCGCCCCAACCGGTTTGCCGTGCGCGACTCGGCCGCCAACTACCTCAACCTGCCGCAACGGGTCGAGGTGTTCCCGGCCCGGCCCGGGCGGTTCTACTACACCATCACGGCCAAGATCCAGTCGCTCACCGACCGCGACATGGACCAGCTGGAGCGCCTCCTGGCCGGCGACCCGGAACTCGACGTGCCCGAGCCGGGGTCACCGGTCGGACGCGGGATCCGGCGGTTCCTGCTCCGCATTGCGGGGCTACCGAGCCAGGTGCTGGACGCCCGGTCGGATCAGTTCTCGGTGCAGCCGAACGACGAGGATTGAGCGGATCAGCCGCCGAGGGCGCGGAGCGCCTCGGGGCCGTAGAAGAGGCGGATGTACTTGGCCTGGGTGTGGGTCAACCGGCGCACGGCCCAGGCCAGATGCACGAAATGCGGCTCCATCGGGTGATGGGCCGGATGCATTCCGCACTCGTCGGGCAGCCGGTTGCCTTTCTTGGTGTTGCAGGTGCTGCAGGCCGTGACCACGTTGTGCCACTCGTTGCCCCCGCCCCGCGAAATCGGCACCAGATGATCCCGGGTAAGACACTCCCGATGGCGGAGGTCCGCCTGGTGCCGCCCGCAGTACTGACAGGTGTATTCGTCGCGAGCGAAGAGGAAGGTGTTGGTGACCTGACGGCGGAATTTCCGCGGCACGTGGACGAACTTGACCAGCCGGATGATCGCCGGTTTGGGTAGCGCGGTCCTCGCGCTCCGCACCTCTTCCCCCCCTTCGGCTTCGACGATCTCGGCCTTGCCGTCGATCACGAGCCGGAGGGCCCGCCGGAGCGGGACCATCGTCAGGGGTTCAAAGGACGCGTTGAGCGCGAGGCACCGCACCACCTTGCTCCGCCAGTCAGGGGCTCTCTCATTGTAGGGCCGGGGGGTAGCCGGAATCAAGGCGCCTGGCTCCCTCGGTACACCGGACGGCCGGAGGCGAAGGTGGCCCGGACGGCGGCGGGTCCGGCGGCCACGATCCGCTCCTCGACCGGCTGGTCGCCGCCGGCGGGGAGGTCGAGGGCGACGACATCGGCCCAGACCCCGGGTTCGAGCGTCCCGGATCGGCCCGGCAAGCCGGCCACCCGGGCTCCGTCCCGGGTGGCGAGGGCCAGGACGGCCGCGGCGGTCGTCCCGAGCAGCGACCGCGCCGCCCGCATCTCGGCAAAAAGATCGAGACGGTCGACACTGATCACCGAATCGGTTCCGAGTCCCACCCGAATGCCGGCGGCCAGCATGGCCGCCGGCCGCGCCGAGCCATGCCCATGGCGGAGGTTCGACACCGGGCAGTGGGCCACCGCCGCGCCGCGAGCGGCGAGGAGGGCCAGATCGGCGTCGTCCGCCCGAACGACGTGGATGCAGAGCGTGGCGGGCCCCAGGACCCCGTGGGCATCGAGCCACGCCACGGGCGAGCGACGCGCCTCGGGCCCCGAATCGTCGTGCCGCTCGAGCGGCGGGATGCCCCGCCCCGCCCAGGCCTCGGCAAAGGGCCCCCGGTGCGTGGTCACGAGCGCGGTTTCAGCTTCCGACTCCGCCAGGTGCACCGCCCAGGGAAGGCCGCGCCGCCGGGCGAGGGCGGCGGTTTCCCGGTAGAGCGGTCCGCTCACGGTGTAGGGGGCGTGAGGGGACACACCAAGCCGGACCTGTTCGGTCGCGATCGGGGCGAGTTGATCCAGCCGCTCCTCGAGCGCGGCGATGCTCCCGGCGCACTGCGACGGGTCGGGACCGAACACCTCCTGGTACACCACCCCCGCGCCACCGAGTTCGACCAGCGCCGGCAACACCGCGCCGGAGTCACCGGTATCGAGAACCGTCGTGATCCCCGCGGCGAATGCGTCCGCGACTCCTCGCCGGGCGGCCTGGGCAAACCAATCGGCGTCGAGACCGGCTTTGAGTTCGCGAACGCCCCGAATCCAGCGGGAAAAATCCGTTTCGACGACCCGGCCGGCCAAGCCGGTGAGTTCCAGGTGGGTGTGGGCGTTGACGAGCCCGGGCATCAGCGCCGCCGAGCCGAAGTCGAGCGTCGCCACGCCGGGCGGGAGTGGGACGCTGGCGGCGGGGCCGACGGCGGCAATCCGCCCGTCGGCCCCGATCAAGACGGCACCGTCTGGAACCGGGGGTGAGGCGACGGGAACGAGCCAGTCGGCTCGAAGACGAACGGGTTGGCGCGGGGGGAGGATCACCGATGAACCGGACACCGCTCCGTCGGCTCAGTGCCGGGGTAATAGAACTCCGGCCCAACGTGATCGGCCGGACAGGCGGGGGTGGCCAGGAAGCCGGTACTTCGGTCGATGACCACCGAGGTGACGCCCTCAGGCATGGCCCAGGGAGCCGGCACCCGACGACGCTCGTAGACGTCCTTCATCATGAGCCCCCACGCCGGGGCCGCGAGCCGGCCACCCTGCGCGTTCGACATGATGACCTGCTTCTTGTCGAAGCCCATCCAGACGCCGGTGACGAGGTCGGGCGTGAAGCCGACGAACCAGACGTCCATCCCGTCGTTGGTGGTGCCGGTCTTGCCGCCAGCGGGGAGGTTGATCCCGGCCCGCGACATCAGCGCCGAGGCAGTTCCCTTGCGCATGACGTCGCGGAGGCCGTCGAGAATGAGCCAGGCGTGTTCCGGATCCATGACCCGGGTCTGCTTGGTCTCGGGCTGCCAGATGATGTTGCCGTTGGCGTCCTCGACCCGGAGAATGGCGGTCGGTGCCACCCGGACGCCCATGTTGGCGAAGGTGGCGTACGCCGCGGTGATTTCGAGCGGGGTGACCTCGGCCGCGCCGATGAAGATCGACGGAACCCGCGGAATTCGGCTGGTGATCCCGGCGGCCGCGGCTTCCTTGATCACCGCCTCGACCCCGACGTCCATCCCGACCTTGACCGCGATCGTGTTGCGGGAATCATAGAGCCCGTGCCGCATGCTCATGTTCCCGAGATACTTGAGGTCGTAGTTCTTGGGAGCCCAGGGCGGCTGATCGGGAATCGGGATCTCGACCGGCGAATCCTCGTAGATGTCGCTCAGCCGGTACCCGGCTTCGAGGGCGGCGGCGTAGACGAACGGCTTGAAGGTCGAGCCGGCCTGACGGGCCGCCTGCGTGGCGCGGTTGAACTTCGAATCCGCGAAGTCGCGCCCCCCGACCAGGGCCCGGATGTACCCGGTCCGCGCCTCGACGGTGACGATGGCCCCCTGGATGTAGGGCGAGAACGGGCCCTGGTCGCCCTCGTCGGCGTCGGGGTCGCGCTTTTCGAGGTATTGCCGGAACGTCCGGTGAGGA
>JAEUJH010000385.1 GCA_016794825.1 Gemmatimonadota bacterium | reverse complement strand
GTTGCCGTTCGGCTCGTTCAGCAGCGCGAACATGCTCATCAGCCCCATGATGATGAACAGCATGACGGGCATCTGGGCCTGCTGGGTCTCCTGGATCGTGTTGCACATCGACCCGATCGCCGCGTAGGCCGCCGAATACAGGAGGAAGCCCAGGGTAAAGAACGTCAGGAAGATCACCAGCAGATCCGTCGGCATCGACGGCAGCATGAACGGCACCCCGCCACCCGCCGCTCCACCCGCCCCGATCGCCTTCATGATCTGAGGCTGATAGTCCCGCAGGAGCTTGGCCGCCGTGGTCCAGACCCCGATCTGGAGCAAGCTCACCAGACCCACGCCGACCACCTTGCCGAGCAGCAGCTGGAACGGGGTCAGGCTCGATACCAGGATCTCCATGATCCGGTTCGACTTCTCCTCGATCACCGAACTCATCACCTGACTGCCGTACAGCAACAGCGAGATGTAGAGGATGAACCCCATCGCGTAGGCCAGCGCAAACGTGGCCCCGCCGCTCTCGTTGGTCAGCTTCCCCTCCGACACCTTGCGGGTCTCGAGGGCCAACGGCACCACGGCCTTGAGCGCCACCACCGGATCGACGCCGGCCCGCTGCAGCCGCTCCGTCATCATCACCGGGGTCAGCAGCCGGCGGAGATCCTCCATGTCACGCGGGCTCCCGACATTGACGCCCAGGTACGTGACCTCGCCCTTGGTGATGCCGCCCTCCGACACCATCAGAATCCCGTCGATCGACTCCTCGGACCGCCTCGACAGGCCGGTATGCCGAACCAGCGAATCCCGAACATCCTCCGCCCGCGCTCCCGCCACGAGCAGACTCGGAACGAACTTGGCCTCGGAGTCCGGCCCCGAGCCCTTCCGCGCCGAGGCCAACGCCTGCTGGATCTTGCCGCCGAACTCCCCGGAACCCGCGTCGATGACGACCACCTTGCGACCGGTGGTTTCCCGGCTGAGCAACAAGGCGGGCAGCACCGCCATCCCGACGAAAAATACCGGCCCCAGCAACGTGCCGATGATGAAGGCCTTGGTCCGAACCCGCTCGACGAACTCCCGACGGATGACCGCGAATACCTTGCTCATGATCAGGACTCCTCCCGAACGGCCGTGGGCCGGGCACCTTCGGCACCGACTTTGGCCTCGAAGATCGACTGAAGGGACGCCTCCATCACCTGGAACCGGGACAGACCCACGCCCTCGCGAACCAGGGTCTCCAACAGACGGTCACCCGTTTCCCCAGCCGCCAGCTCCACCTCGGCCGTCGCGCCGAAGTCGGTGACCTTGGCCACCAGGGTCCGGTCCTGGAGCACCCGCGCGGCCCGCTCCGCGTTCCGGGTGTACGCCAGGGCGACGTGCTGCCCCCCGAAATCGCGCTTGATCTGGGCCAGGGACCCGTCGACCCGCTTCTCGCCGTGGGCAATGATCACGATGTGATCGCACATCTTCTCGGCGTGCTCCATGATGTGGGTCGAGAAGAGCACGGTCCGACCCTGCCGGGCGATCTCGACGACCACCTCCCGCATCGTCTTGCTGTTGACCGGGTCGAGGCCGCTGAACGGCTCGTCGAGAATCACCAGCTCGGGCTCGTGCAGCAGCGCGCCGATGAACTGGATCTTCTGCTGCATGCCCTTCGACAGGTCCTGGACCTTCTTCGTCGTCCAGTCCGTCAACTCCAGGCGAGCCAGCCAGTCCCCGGCCTTCTTGCGGGCCACCGACCGGGCAATACCCTTGGCCTCGGCCAGGAACACGATCTGATCGATGACGCGCATCTTCGGATAGAGGCCCCGCTCTTCGGGCAAGTACCCGATCCGGGATGCCAACTGCCGGCTCCCGGCCGTCGATCCGAGTACGGCGATCTTCCCCTCGTCCGGCAGGAAGATGTTCATGATCATCCGGATCGTCGTGCTCTTGCCCGCGCCGTTCGGCCCCAGCAACCCGAAGATCCCCCCTCGGTCGACCCGAAGGGATAGGTTCCTGACCGCCGTATGCCCGGCAAATCGTTTGGTGACTCCATCGACGGCAACGACCGTCTCGGCCATGACTGCGTTCCTCCAGGGTGGGCCCGATCCCTTGATCGGGCGATGACTGCCGTGGTACCAGGGCCTCAGCCCCCTTGATTGTCTCCCGCCGCGACCGAATCCTGTCGAACCTCAGGCTGAAAGATCCGCTCGATCGTCTGATCGAACACCCGGGCAATGGCAAAGGCCAACGGCAGGCTGGGATCGTACTTCCCGGTCTCGATCGCGTTGATCGTCTGTCGCGATACCCCCAGACGGTCGGCCAGATCTCCCTGGGACCAGCCCCGCTCCGCCCGAAGAACCCGGAGCCGGTTGGTCACTGGTACTTCCGCCGAATCACGACGATCCCGGCCGCCCAGGAAAGAAAGAGCGCCATCCAGAGCACCGGAAACGCCTGGGTGGCGCGAAGATTCGGAACCAGCGCCGCCTTGGCCAGCATCCCGTAGCTCATCACCAAAATCCCTGTGGCGGCAAACTGGACTACCAACGCCTCGAGGTGGATCATCCGCTGCAGTTCGTCCAGGCCGCGAATCCACCGAATGATGCCGACGAAGAACGCCACCAACGGAACGACCGGGGCCAGCGAAGCCGCGGGCCGGATCGGCCCTGGAATGACGCCACTCCGATCGAGCCAAGCCACCCCGATCGCCATCCCGGCCGACACGAGCGACAATCCGATCATTCGCCAGGAAAACGCAGTGCTCCGATTCACGGCAGCCGGCCCTTCTTGGATACGGCCAGCAAGGTAAAGCACGTTTGACTATGTGTCAACTGTCCTTTACATAGTCACTACAATGAAATCGGCGCCATCACCTGGCGCCGATTGTAGTAGTAGCTAGTACTTCCTTCTCAGACGTCGATCAGGCGGCGAATCCCACCGGCCAGGTCGCCCGGAAGCATGACGTGGCGCTGGGAGATCTGGACCCCGAACTTCCGTTGCCGGGCGAGCCAATCGGCCGCGCTCATTGGGGTGGCGGCCGGGTCGTGAACCGCGACGTCGTGCATCAGGATGCCTCGCGCCGTCCGCTCATGGTACCGGCCGACGTACGTCCGGCCCTCGGCGTCCTGCACCACGACGGTCACCCCGTGGAGTTCCTCGTGGCCCGGGTGGAAGACGTGGCCGGACATCGTCAGGCCGCGCAATACTGATCGAACGCCGCCGTCAGGGCCGCCGCGATGGACTGGGGGCCCTGACCCTCGATCTGATAGCGGTGCATGAAGAACACGACCTCGCCATCGCGCAGCAACGCGATCGACGGAGAACTCGGCTGGTAATCGGCAAAGTAGCTTCGGGCCCGGGCCGTCGCCTCGAGATCCTGACCGGCGAACACCGAGTAGTTGGCCTCCGGCCGGACCTTGTGCTGCAGGGCCACCGCCAGCCCGGGCCGCGCCGCACCCGCCGCGCAACCGCAGACCGAATTCACGAAGACCAGCTGCGTCCCCTTCGGATCGCCGAGCACGGCGTCGACCTCCGCCACGGTCTTCAGTTCCTTGACGTCGAGGCGGGTCAGTTCCGCCCGCATCGGAGCCACCAGGCGTTCATCGTACGGCATCGTTCGTTCTCCTAAGAGCGTGCTTCCGGCGCCGTCCCATCGGCCGCCGTTTCGACTGCCTTCATCAGCGCGTGCCAAGCCAGGGTCGCGCACTTGACCCGGATCGGAAACGCCGACACTCCCGCAAACGCGCTGAGACAACCCAGCGCGTTCCGCGCCTCCTGCTTTGCCCCTTCACCCGTCGGGGCCCGCCCGGTCACCATCTGGTGGAACCGGTCGAACAGCTGGCGGACCTCGCCGACCGGCTTTCCCTTGATGATCGTCGTCATCATCGAGGCCGACGCCTTCGAGATGGCGCACCCCTGCCCGAGGAACGACACGTCGGTCACTACGCCGTCCTTGACGTCGACCCAGACGTTGAACGTGTCGCCGCAGAGCGGGTTGCGACCCTCCGCCTGACCGGTGGCGCTCCCGATTTCCCGGAAATTCCTGGGTGCCCGATTGTGGTCGAGGATCAGCGACTGATAAAGATCGTCTAGCTCGCTCATTGCCCGAACACTCGTTTGGCCCGCTCCACGCCCTCCGCCAGAGCCTCGGCCTCACGCCGCGTGTTGTAGGGCGCGAACGACGCTCGAACCGTGGCCGAAACGCCGAGCCTGGACATGAGCGGCTGGGCGCAGTGGTGCCCAGCCCGAACCGCGACACCCCCGGCGTCGAGGGCGGTCCCAACGTCGTGCGGATGCACCCCCTCGACCGAGAAGGTCACCAGGCCGACTCGCCCCGGCGCCGCCCCATGGAGCGTCACCCCGGGAATGCCTCGGAGCAGCTCTTCGGCATACCGCACCACGCGGTCCTCATGCTCGAAGGCCCGCCGATCGAGACCGCGGAGATACTCGAGCACGGCGCCCAAGCCGAACACTTCAGCGATCGGCGGCGTTCCGGCTTCGAACCGGGCCGGCGGCGGGGCGTAGCTCGATTTTTCGATCTCGACCCGCGCGATCATGCCGCCACCCCCCTGCCACGGGGGCATTCGTTCCAACAGCGCGCGCCGCCCCCACAGCACGCCGAGCCCCGTGGGCCCGAACAGCTTGTGAGCGGAAAAGGCGTAGAAATCGCACCCCAGCGCTCCGACGTCGACGGCCAGGTGGGGAACCCCCTGGGCGCCGTCCACCACGCAGACCGCCCCCATCTCGTGGGCCAGCGCCGATACCCGATCGATCGGGACCACCGTCCCCAGCACGTTCGAAACGTGACAGACGGCGACGATCTTGGTGCGATCACTGCGGTGTCGCTCGAGCCAGTCGAGGTCCACCTCACCGGTGGCCGTGATCGGGATGCCGCGCACCCGAGCCCCGGTCTGGTCCGCGATCAGCTGCCAGGGCACCAGGTTGGAGTGATGTTCGAGTTCCGTGACCAGGATCTCGTCGCCCGGGCGCAGCACCGCCCGCCCGTAGCTCTGGGC